>JBKQQQ010000658.1:0-24623 GCA_052144275.1 Streptosporangiaceae bacterium | reverse complement strand
CAGGAAGAGCCGAGCCCGCCGTCAGCGGCAGTTTTCTACGACGCCCGCCGCGGCATTTACTACGCCCGGCCGGTGCTGCGCGGCTGGCTTCACGTGGTCTGGTTCGGGCTCTCGGTAGTGGCCGGGCCGGTGCTGCTGGCCGGGGCGCACGGAGCGCAGCAGATCACCGCCCGTGCCATCTACGCGACCAGCGTGACCGCCTTGTTCGGGGTCAGCGCGCTGTACCACCGGGGCCGCTGGACCGAATCGGGCCGACGGCGGATGCAGCGCCTGGACCACATGATGATCTTCTTTCTCATCGCGGGCACGGCAACTCCGGTGTTGCTGCTGACCTCGCCCGGTACGTTCGGGCTGGCCTGCCTGATCACGGTGTGGGCGCTGGCCGTCACCGCGTCTGTAGTCCACATGCTGTGGATGGGGGCACCCGAGCTGCTGGTCGGCGCGGTCTTCGTGGGCCTGGGCTGGGTGGCCGCCCTGGCGCTGCCGGGCCTGTGGATCCACGCTGGCGCGGCGCCGGCGGCGCTGATGCTCGCGGGCGGCCTGCTCTACACGGCCGGGGCGGTCTGCTACCGTCGCCGCCGGCCCGATCCGCGCCCGTCGGTGTTCGGCTACCACGAGGTATTCCACGCGTTCGTCTGCGTTGCCGCGGTGTGCCAGTACGCCGCGATCACCCAGCTGGTCGGCTAACCAATCAGGCGGTAGCCAGCTCGGTCGGCTTCGGCGAGGCATGCTCCTGCGGGCTTTATGCCATCGGAGGTGTTCGGGCTGCGCACGGACGCCGCGGCGGAGGCAACCCCCAGCCGGAGGCACCGTTCGACCGGCCAGCCCTCGTGAAGGCCCAAGATGACGCCGGCGGCGAAGGCGTCGCCTGCGCCCGTCGTGCTGCGTACCTGCTCGCGTGGCAGCCGAACGGAACCCTGCCGCCAGGTCCGGCCGTCGGGCGCGGCCGCGACGCAGCCGGCCGGGAAGTGAACCACCGCGAGCACCGACACACCGCGCTCGATCATGGCGAGCGCCATCGCCTCCAACCGGGGCCAGTCCACTGGCCCGTCGACCGTGGGTACCGGTGCATCGGCGCCGGTCAGCGCGCCGGCCTCGAGCTCGTTGATCACGATGCTGTCGAGGTACGGCAGGCAGGGGAGTGCAACCTCTGCTATGCGATCCGGATCCAGGCTGACCAGTTCCATGTTGGTGTGCAGGCCCGCGGCTTGCGCCCGCTGCAGAAGGGCCGACCAGCCGTTGCCGCCGTCGGGCCGTCCAATGTCCATGATCTGGTGGATGCCAGGAGCGCCCGCGTGCAAAATCCGCGCTCCCGAGGTCTGCAGGTCGGCGGCCGAGGCGTCGAACAGCGCGTTAGCCCCGCTGTGGTGGAAAAAGGTCCGTCGGCCGCCGTCTCGCTCGATCATCCCATCGGTGAATGACGTCACCGCGCCTGACAGCTTCCGGACCCCGGCCGTATCGATGCCCAGCCGTGCGCACTCGGCCAGGATGAAGGCGGCGTGCTCGTCATCGCCGACGGCACCGAGCACTCCGATAGGGAAGGTCGCCCCGAGCAGGCGCAGGTCAACGGCCATGTTGAGGGCCGGTCCGCCAGTGCTCAGCGATATACGCTCGATCGTGGCCAGGTGATCCAGAGCCGGATAGGCGTCAATCACCTTTCCGACATCGACGAGAATCGTTCCGGCACACAGGACCCCCGCTCGCGGGTTGGGGGAGTCGCTCATTCCGAACGCAGCACGGGATCTGTCACCTCGAGGTCGGCCTCGAGGCTGCGCTGGGGAGCGATCTCGGCCTTGGCGAGGGCATCGTGGTAGGCGCGAACGGCGTCCGCGGGACTCAGTTCGCCCCGCAGCACCGGCCGCATCAGGCCGACCAGGTCCAGCTGCGACTCCGCGCGCTGGATTTTGCGCCCGAAGAGCGCGACACGGGCGCCATGTCTCTCGGCCTGCCGCAGAAGCTCAAAGGTATCCCGGGTGCTGCCTGCCGACCCGCCGAGAACGCCGACCACGAGCGACGGATCGTGGTCAGCCAGTTCGGCGAGCGCGTCCGGGCCGTTGTACGCCACCTTCAGGAATAGCGGCCGCTGCTCATGGGTGACCCCCGCGAGGGCGCGGATGATCGAGTCGTTGACGAATGCCCCGATCCGATCGGGTACCAGGCCGGCCGGCGCGTTGGGATTGAAGACCTCGAGGAAATGCCGGACGCCAAGCGCGGCGGCCTCCTGGCGGAATTTGCCATACGCTTCGAGCGTGGCCAGGTCGTAGTCCAGGTCATTGTTGAAGGTCACCGAGTACAGCACCAGATCGCAGAACGGGCGGACGGCCGTCAGGTCCGCCGTGCGGAACGGGCGCGAGGGCAGAGCGGTATAGCGACCGCCCCGGTTATTCCAGATGTCCGTGCTGTCGTTCGCCCGGACGGCCAGGGTCATATCCTCCAGCGAACCGTCCTGGGCCAGGCGCTCTCCGTTGGCCGCCGAGGTCAGGAGGACGTCAAGTTCACCCTGAGCGACCAGGGCGCGCATCGCGCCGAGGTATTCGCTGCGAGTCCGGTACCGGCCGGGCGCGGCCTCTCCGGCCGGCGCGTCGGTCACCGGTCCCGCTGAGGTGACGCCGAACGCCATGTCGGCGTCCTTGGCGTCCGCGATCACGAAGTCGTCCGGGGTGTACCGGCCCGCGGCGATGGTACTCAGCTTACGATCGAGGCGGCGGACTGGCCGTTGGGGTACGGCGACCCCAGCAGGAGTAGACACGGACTCCTTCAACCTTCCATTCGGCTTGCCCAAGCAGCGCTCTTCGCTGTCTGTGCTGGTACACGGCTAAATTATCAGCCGACCCCGGCGCGCTTGTGTCGATCATGAGCGACAACGGCCTGCTCTGGCTTGACGGAATCCAGCGGTATCGGGCGATACGGGGCAGGCTCCTGGCCGGGGGTCAGTGCGGTAGGTCCGTAGATCCAGTCGGTGAAGCTGTAGTCATAGGTGTCCCGCGCGCGCAGGATCGCGTTGCGTTGCAGCCGCCTGGTCCCGTCCAGGTGCCACAGCTCGCCCCACTTACGCGCGGTGAGGACGACGCGCCGGCAGTGCTCGACGCGCACCGCCTGGTACGCGGCCAGGGCAGCATCCCAGTCTGGATCGGGGGCGTCTGCCGTTGCCGTCTTCATGCGGGAGACGTGCTGCGCGAGCACCCACCCGTCCTCGATCGCCATGATCGCGCCTTGGGCCATGTACTGCAGCGGCGGGTGGGCCGCATCTCCCAGCAATGCGATGCGCCCGTACACCCATATCGTGATCGGGTTGCGGTCGAACATGCCCCACCAGCGGTCCCGCCACATCAGCGGAATGCCCTGGCGCACGTTGCCGCAGGTGCCCTCGAAAGCCGCGTCGAGCTCGTCCGGCGTGCCCCAGTCCGCCAGGCCGGCCCGGGCCTTGGCTGACTCGAACACGGCGACCTGGTTGAACATCTCGCCGCCGCGCAGCGGGTACTGCACGAAGTGGCATCGCGGCCCGATGTAGACGACGACATCGGTCTCTGCGACGCCGCTGCGCCGTACCCTGTCGATCGGGACGGCGGCCCGGTAGGCGACGTAGGCGGAGTTGACCGGAGTGTCGCCGACCAGCAGTTGCCGGGCCGCCGAGTGCAGGCCGTCGGCGGCGATGACCAGGGCCGCCTCGTCGACCCTGCCGTCCGCGAGAAGGACGCGCGCCCCGGTCTCCGCGTTCTGGTAGTCGACGACATACTGGTCGGTCAGCAACTCCACGCCCGCGCGCTCACACGCGCGCAGGAAGATGCCGTGCAGGTCGCTGCGGTGGATGACCATGTACGGGAAGCCATACCGGCGCTCCAGATCCCGCAGGTCGAGGCGGGTCAGCTCGCGAGCGTCGAGCGCGTCGCGCATGACCATGTTCTCCGGCAGGACCCCCAGCTTCTTCGCCTCGTCAAGCAGTCCGTACTCGTGCAGGATCCGGGTGCAGTTGGGGGCGATCTGGATTCCCGCTCCGACCTCGCCGAACTCCTTGGCCCGTTCCAGGACGCGCACCCGCAGGCCCTGGCGGGAGAGGGCGAACGCGGCGGACAGGCCCCCGATGCCTCCTCCGACGACGATCACGTCGGGTTCGTGGCTGGTATGCAACGTCTGTCCTCTCAGAGCCAGGCCGTAAGGTCGTGAGCCTCACCGCGTGGTTCCTTCCACGCGGGTGCGGTTGAGCTTGAGGGTCTCGAAGACCGGCGAGTCGCTGAAGCGGAACAGGTCAAGGGCACCGGAGTCGGAGTCGCTGGGCCCGGCCTCGGAACGGGCCGCGAACGGCTGCCATGACGGGACCACGAAAAGGTCGCCCCTGCTCACCGTCCATGTCTTATCGCCCACGGTGACGCTGCCCGAGCCGTCGAAGACCTGGTAGACCGATGACCCGGTTTCACGGACCGGTGCGGTCTCCGCCCCGCGTGCGATGCGGTGCATCTCGGCCCGGATGGTGGGCAGGACGTCGGCGCCGGTGGCGGGGTTGGCGAACCGGACCGCAGCGTGACCTGGCTCGACCGTACCGCCGAACCCCTCTGCCTCGATAGCGAGCTGATCGGCCAGCGCGCGGTCGGTGTGTTCCCACCGGTAGGCCAGCAGCGGCGAGCCGGGCGCCTGCGGACCGGCCGCGACCGGCCGCAAGCCCGGGTGCCCCCAGAGGCGCTCCGCGCGTGACCGGTCGGGAGTGATCCGCTCGGCGTCGCTGATCTTGTCGCGGCCGGGCTCGAAGAACTGCGTCTCGGTGAGGTACTGGAACGGGATGTCGAGGCCGTCGATCCACGCCATCGGCTCCGTCGTCGCGTTGTGGTGGGCGTGCCAGTTCCAGCCGGCCTGTGGCAGGAAGTCGCCGCGCCGCATCGCCACCGGGTCGCCGTCGACGACGGTCCAGACGCCCTCGCCCTCGACCACGAACCGGAAAGCGTGCTGTGTGTGCCGGTGCTCCGGAGCATCTTCCCCGGGCATCAGGTACTGGATCGCGGCCCACAGCGTCGGCGTGGCGAACGGCCGGCCACCGAGCGCGGGGTTAGCTAGCGCGATCGCGCGACGCTCCCCGCCGCGGCCCACCGGGACGAGCTCGCCGGCCTGTGCCGCCAGCACCCGAAGCTGCTCCCACCGCCACACGTGCGGGACGGCCGCCGAACGCGGGTGCGCAGGCATGAGGTCGCCGATCTCGGTCCAGAGCGGCACGAGCAGTGCCTGCTCGAAGCCCTGGTACAGCTCCTTGAGCGCCGGGGTTGGCTCTGGCTGGTCTGCGGTCGGCGCGGGACGCAGGCGAACGGGGGAGTTGAAGCCGACTGAGGACGTAGTCATGACATATAGCGTGGTACCTGTCTGCACTGAAGACTTCAGAATTCTGTCTAGCAGAATCAGGAGCCGCGTTGAACAAGCCGCTCAAGACGCCACCGCCGTACGCCATCGCCAGCGTCGACCATGCCCTCCGGGTGGCGGTCATGTTGCAGCTCGAGGACGGGTTGACGGTCTCTGAAGTAGCGGAACGGCTTGGCGTGGCCCGGTCGACGGCGCACCGGCTGCTGGCCATGCTGGTCTACCGGGACTTCGCGGTGCAGGACGAGAACCACCTCTACCGAGCCGGGCCCGTGCTCCAACTCGCCGCGCACTCTCAGTCGCGGGTGTCATCGCTGCGGGCCGCCGCGCTTCCGCATCTGCGCAGGTTGGTCGACCTCCTCGACGAGACCGCGAATCTGGCCATCCGCGCCGGCGATACCGTGCGGTTCATCGCCAGTGCCGAGTGCCGGCAGGCCCTTCGTGTCGGCTCGCGGGAGGGGATGGTGTTCCCCGCCCATCGCACCACGGCGGGACTGCTGCTGCTGGCCGAGCTCTCCGAATCCGAACTGGTCAAGGTCTACGCCGCGAAGCGGTATCACGACCGCCCCGCAGAACGTCCGGACCTCGCGTCGCTACAGGCCGAACTCCTGGGTATCCGCCGCAAGGGGTTCGCCGTGAACTCCGAACGCTCCGAGCGCGGCCTCGTCGCCGTAGGGGTGGTGGTGCGCGGCACGGACGGTACGGCACAGGCAGGCTTGTCGGTGTCCATGCCCAGCGTGCGCTACGACCCGCATCAACTCCGGTCGCTGGTCGCGACCCTCGGCGTCGCGGGCCGTGGCCTGGAGGCCGACCTGGCGACGGCGACGTGACCGGGACAAGGCATGCTGCCGCTGACCGGCATAGCTGGGAGGATCTCTTCATGCAGAACACAGATGGCTCACCGCGTCCGGGCGGCTCCGCTGGCTCGCTCCTGAGCATCGGATCAAGCGGCTCGATCTTGTCTATCGGCTCCGCAGGCTCGATCTTGTCCATCGGCTCGGCGGGTTCGATCCTCTCGATCGGCTCGGTCGGCTCGGTGGCTTCGGCTTTCTCGATCGGCTCGGCCGCGAGTGTCGGCTCGATCTTGTCGGGGCTTTCCCGCTGGTCTGTCCTGGCATGGCGGTCAGCAGGCAGCACCGGACTGAGCCGCCGCCGGCAGCCAAGCTCAGCCAGCAACGGCTCGCGTTCCTGACCGCCGAAGCGGGCGCCGTCTCGGCGGCGCGGCTGGCCAGGCCCGGCTACACTAGGCCCGCGCTGGGGCCAGGCTGGATCTTCCCTGCCCCGAACTGGGAGATCGACATGGCGTAGTCATAGCTGCCTGTTACGTAGTTCCGGCCCGGCGATACGTGCATGTGGTGCAGCCTGGTGCATTAACAGCACCCGGCGTGTGGCGTCTCTCGCGATACCGTCGCCGTGAAACCCGCGCAGCATCTGCATGCCACTGGCGATGGGACGTACCAGGTCAGCACCTGGGTGGCAACTGAGCGCGTTCGGCGCGCCCGACCGAAGGCTCGATCGTGTCCAGCACGCTCGCCCGGCACCGTAAGCGACCGCGTTTGTCAGCGGCCCGCCCCGGCGCGGCTTCCCGGCACCGGACGCTATCGGCGATCGTGTCCGCGCTGCGGACCAAGCCCGCCCGGGTCGCGGCCGCTGCCGTTGCGGGCTCTGCTCTCCTGGTCTCCGCCTGGCCGACCGCGACCCACTGGATGGCACGAGCACCCAGCCAAGCTTGGTCGGCCCAGGCTGACGCGCTCGGCTTGCAGTTCGCGGCCTCGCTGGGTGCACAGGCCCGCCAGCAACCTGAGATCGTCAGCGTCGGCATCGCTGTCGTGCCCGGCTACCGCAACCCTTTCCGTGGCGTCAGTGGCCTGATCCCTGAGCGTATCGACGAGGGCGTCGACTTTGGCGGGTCGGGGCCGGTCTACGCTCTCGGCGACGCTGTCATCACCAACGCGACCGGGAATTCCGCCGGGTGGCCCGGCGGGGGGTGGATCACATACCAGCTCACTGACGGCCCGGATGCAGGGTTGATGGTCTATGTGGCCGAAGACGTCACGCCAGCCGTTCAGGTCGGCCAGCATGTGTTGGCCTCGACCGTGATCGCCAACATGTTCGCCGGAGGTGATGGCATCGAGATCGGATGGGCGCAGCTAAGCGGCCTGTCCGCGGAATCACAGCTTCCTGAAGCCGGGGGCATCAACGGGAGTGGCCCGTTCCCGACCAGGATCGGGGTTAACTTCGAAGAACTGCTCCAGTCGCTAGGAGTACCAGCCGCACCTAACCGCACCGAGCCCGCTTATGGGCTCCTTCCTGCGAGCTACCCGGCGAACTAGACCTAGCCCCGAGGCTCACGGCGGCGGGCGCCACCCCCGGTTAGCGGCCCCGACGCCGCCGGGCCGGTGGCCCGGGCCCTTCGCGTCCGGCGCCGGTGCGGCGCGAGGCGGCATCTTGCCTCGGCCTTGGCCGCTATGGCTCACCAGTGCGCCGGCCGCGCCGCTGGATCGTCCAGCTCATGTTCGTATCCGGTATCGCACAGCGTGCGGCCGAGAGCGCGAGTGGTCCTGGCGCGGCCCCGCTGCGTTGGACAATGGGCTGGTGATCGAGGTCGAACCCGGCCGTTTCGAAGAGATGGTCGTCACGGCGCTGGACGGGCTGCCCGAGGAGCTGGGCCGGCAGATGCGCAATGTCGCGGTGACGGTCGAGCACGGCCCGGGACCGCCCGGCCTGCTCGGGCTTTACGAGGGCATCCCGCTCACCAGCCGCACATCGCAGTACGCGGGGGTCCTGCCCGACCGGATCACCATCTACCGGCAGGCGATCTGCGCGATCTGCCGCACCGAGCAGGAGGTCGTCGGCCAGGTCCGCCGCACCGTCATCCACGAGATCGCCCACCATTTCGGCATTGACGACAACCGGCTCAGCGACCTCGGCTGGTAAGACCCCCGCCAGAATGGCGCGCATCTACCGCCGGTCGCGTGACGCCCTGGCCGTGTTCGGACGCCTTGAGTTGGTGCAACCCTTGGCGCCGTTCTCCCGCGGCTGCCGGAAAGTCGTGATCCGGACCACATACCAGTGACGGCGGATCAGAGCCCCGACTCTCCTGCTGCCCCCGCATGCACCGGATGCAGCGGCGAAATGCCGGTGAGATCCAGATGCGGCTCCGCTTGCGGCACAGGCTGCGAGACAGCGCTCGCGCTCGGCGCGGGCTTCGGCTTGCGCGGCTCCCGGGCACCTGCTCCACCGCCCCGGCCGCGGTAGACGAGCAGGCCGTTGACGGGATCTGGCACGCCATCCAAGGCCGCACGCACAGCCGGAAGGCTGCGAAACGTCTCCCACTGTTCCTCATTGTCGAAGCAGATCTCGAACACCACGCCCCAGCGGTCCGCATGCCACGCCCCGTCGACAGCACCGTTCGTCAGCGCCGCCTCGATCAGTGCCGAGTCGTGTTGCTCCTGCCACCGGAAAGCCGAGAACTCGCCGTGCAGTACCTCGATCGACCACCATTCAGCCATTATGGAAACAGTACGTCTTTTTCCATAATGGCTGAACAGCCGCACGGGTGCGGAGTGTGCCTGGGCTTAGCGCTGCAATCCATCCCATGACCATCGCGGAATGCTCATGCCCTCGGGAACCTCGTCGGCAGAATCGTGGTACCGCGACATGGTCGTCGTGGTGGCCCAGGCGAAGTAGTCGTGCAGCACCTGCCGGAGCGGGCCGGCCTCCTCCAGGTCGGCCTCATACACACTCTGCATGCCCCCAGAATGCCAGGGCGCGCGAGGCCATAACTCACGACCGGCCACGCTGGGTCTTGCAGTCAGGCAAGCTGACTGGGGGCAACCACGAGCGCGCTGGCACCACGAGGCCAGGGCATCTGGTCCTCGAACGGCACGTCAGCCGCTCTGCCGCGCCACCACGCTGCGCACCTGCTGAACGGCATTGCGGCTAACCCGCCCGGTCGGGCTGGCGTCAGGTTGGCAGCTGGTCCGGCTGGCGATGGTGCCGCGCGGCATCCTCGACGCCGAGCAGCTCGCCACCCGCGAGTCGGCGGCTCTCGGCGGCGTCACCGCTCCAGTCCAGCTCGTTAAACGACTTGATCAGCGAGTAGATGACCGGGAACAGTGGCCGGACCGGCGCGGCGGCCGCCGCCAGGACGCGGAACGCCGGCAGCGGCATCGAGCGGAACTTCACCGTCTCATCCCGGGCGCCCGCCCATCGCCTGATGACATCCGGGAAGCTCATCGTCTCCGGTCCGAACAGGTCGTGCACCCGGCCCCAGGGCCCGAGTTCCGCCACGCAGCGCGCCGCAATCTGCCCGAGATCGTGCACCGAGATGGGGGATGTGGGATGCGGGAAGCCGCCGGCCAGGTACTCGCGCGTCACGTCGATCCCGGCGCCGATCTCGTGTTCGGCGGCGGCGGCGCAACGACGGTGCTGCTGTGCGGCGGCTACAACTTCGCGGTGGGACGCTCCCATCCGCTGCGCGACATCCTGCCGCCGCTCATTCACGTCACGACCGCTGCCGCCTCCGCCGGCCACGACCTCGCGCTCGTGGTCGAGCTGCTCACCCGCGAGGTCGCCAGCCGCGGCGTCGGAACCGCCACCGTCACCAACCGGCTCGTGGACGCCCTGTTCGTCTACATCCTGCGGGCGTGGCTGGCGGACCAGCCTGCCGGCAGTGCCGGGTGGCTGGGCGCGCTGCGCGACCCGGTCATCGGACGAGCGCTGTCGTTGCTGCATGCCGAGCCCGGTCGTCCCTGGCTCGTCGAGGACATCGCCCGCCAGGTCGGCATGAGCCGGTCCGGCTTCGCCCAGCGATTCCGGGACCTGACCGGCGACACCCCCGGCCGCTATGTCTCACGGCTCAGGACCGATCGCGCCGCGCAGCTCCTCCGCGATACCGATGACTCGATCCTCCACATCGCCCTGGAGGTGGGCTACGCCAGCGAGCAAGCGCTCAGCAAGGCCTTCGTCCGCCAGTACGCGACCGCGCCCGGCCGCTACCGCCGCCAGCGCCGTCAGTCACAGCCTGACCGCGCACAAGGCTGAGGAGAGCCGGAGCAGGCCCAGCGGTACGGATGATCTGACAAGGACAGAGGGCCCGGTATCTGACCGGGCACGTGGCAGAGGCCGGGTCAGCGTGGCCCGCATTGGACTGATCCGGGGTCCCGGCGCCGGAACTACCTTCGCCGGGGTCGCACCAGTCATGGCCTCCCCGTGCTCCTGCCGCCCGCGCCGTGGCCCCCCGTTCATGGTTCATCGAGGTCTTCAGCTGCTCCAGCCTGAGCAGGTTCGATCTGGTCGGCCTTTTTGGCGCGCCGCAACTCCCGGACGCTGTATGCCGTGGTGGCCAGCACAGTCAGCCCGCCGAGGGCAACGCTCGCACCAACCCCCAGGCCGGACAGGGGCAGCACGTCGGTGAAGATAAGCACCCCGCCCAGGCCGATGGCACCAATGCCGAAAAGGACGGCGGAGGCCGTCGCGACGCGGCTGGCGGCAGCCTTGTCAGCCGCCGAACGCGCGCGTGCCCGTACCGCAGCCACGCGACGTCTGGCCCACTCGTATTCGACCCCGAACACGATCAGCGCGAGGACTATCACCAGCAGGCCAGGTCCGGGTGCCACCAGCAGCACCAGGCCGACGGCGAGAACCACGGTGCCCACCACGGTGACCGCGATCCGGCGGAGCAATCGGACCAGGCCTTTCATGCCTCCAGCATGCCAGGGCGCCGGCAACGACCTGACACCCGCGGAATCACCCTGCCCGCCAGCCCCGGCGCTATCTGGGTGTTCAGTTGCTCTCGGCGGCCTGCTTCAGCAGACTCCACAGCTCCTCGACGTCCTGACGCTCGGTGGGCTCGGCTCCGATCGAGACCCGGACCGACCAGGTGCCGTCCAGCAGGGACGGTGTCACCAGAGTCATGCCCGAGGCGTTGACCGAGTCCACCCAGGAGAGCGTGTGCGCGTTCAGCGCGTCGGCGTCCAGCACAGCGCCAGCGTCGGAGACGGCGCCAGCGGGTTCGTGCCTGAGTACGACGGTCTGCAGGTTGACCGGGGCGAGGACACGCCAGCCAGGGGTCGATGAGACCTGCTCAGCGAGCCAGCGAGCGTTGTCCAGGTCCCGCCGTAGCCTGGCCCGGATGGCCTCAGCTCCGTCCAGCCGGAGGTGGAACCACAGCTTGAGCGCACGGAACCGCCGGCCGAGCGGGATGCCCCAGTCCTTGTACTGGGTCACCTCACCATCGACGGCAGAACGAAGATAGGACGGGTTGGTCGACATAACCCGGATCAGATGGTCCGGGTCGGCGACGTACAGCAGCGAGCAGTCCAGCACGGTGCCCAGCCACTTGTGCGGGTTCCAGGTCAGCGAGTCTGCGCCTTCCACGCCGTCAGCAAGCCAGCGCATCTCCGGCAGCAGCAGCGCCGAGCCCGCCATCGCCGCATCGACATGCACCCACATCCCGTACTGGCGGGCCACCGGGATGATCTGTGCGAGCGGGTCCACGGCCGTGGTGCCGGTGGTGCCGACGCTGGCTACGACGGCTGCCGGGCGCCGGCCGGCTGCCACGTCAGCCTCCAGTGCCGAAGCCAGCGCTTCGGGACGCATGGCATAGGTGACCGGGTCGACGCCGACCAACCTCAGGTTGCCCTGCCCGTAGCCGGCCAGGGCAACTGCCTTCGGGATCGAGGAGTGTGCGTGCTGTGTGGTGTAGACCGTCAGCGGCGCGCTCTCGGCCTGCATCCCGCCGCGTGCCTCTGAGTAGTCCGTCGCGCGCTCGCGTGCCGCAAGCAAAGCGACGAGGCACGCGCTGGAAGCCGTGTCCTGGATGACGCCCTTCCACGACTCGGGCAGCGCCGTCAGCTCGCGCAGCCACTCAACAACGACTTCCTCGACCTCCGTCAGTGCGGGGGCGGACTGCCACGTGATCCCGAGCGCTCCGAGCCCAGAGGCGGCCAGGTCGCCCAGCACAGAACTGAGGGACGCGTTGGACGGGAACCAGCCGAAGTAGCGAGGGTGCTGAACCTGGGTCACGCCCGGCACGACGACGCATTCGAGGTCCGCAAGCACCCGGCTGAACGGTTCGGCCTCCTCCGGCGCCCGGCGCGGCAGCTTCCCCGCCACCTCACCCGGTCCCACCTGCGCCTGAACCGGCATCTGCGGAATCCGGGCACGGTAGTCCGCAATCCAATCGATCAGCTCATGACCAGCTGCCCGGAACTCCTCAGGCCCCATATCGCATCATCGCTTCCTCACTGCCACATGGCCCAGATCCCCAGACGCTGCCCAGGCCCGGCCCCAGCACGTTCCCTCATGGCGCCAGCACCCGACGCCACCTGCTGCACAACAGCTGGACCCCGGAGCGCGGCCTACCCGAGCAGGTTATCGAAACGTTCCTAACTCTCCGGGCCGCTCTACGGTCCATATCCGCCTCGTCAACGTCCTCAACGCGGTACGGGCGACCGCGCCTCCGGCATGGGCATACGAGCAACATGGCAGAAGACGCAACCGATTTCCCATAGAAAATCGGACATTTCGGCCATATGGTATGGCGATACGATAGTAATCCCAGCACCGTCGTTGGGTAAGGCTCCAGGAAGTCATTGGGATCTGGATGGCAGTTGGGTACCGGTCGATTTTCTCGCTACGTCGCGGCCAGGACGCGGTGCGGCTCACAGCGGAGCAACTCCGTTCGTGGCTGGCGCTCAAGGGATACGGCTTCGTGGCCGTTGCCCCTGGAGTTCACGAAGTAGCCGAACACGCCCAGCTCGTCGTGACCGAACTGCATCCGCACGATGGATCGCGCTCGCTGCGGTACCGGCTGACGGAGTCTTCATCCGCGGGGGAATGGGTGACGACCGTGACGGTGCACAGTGACGGCATGGAGGAGGACTGGGTCTGGGTCGATGTCAACGCGCCGCCATCAGCGCCCAGGCCGGCGGCGTCATATGAGCGCCTCGTCAAGGAGGTCGATGCTGCGGACGCCTGGTGGACGGGGGTACCACATATGGTCCGGGGGATCTTGTCGGCGGCCGACGCCTGCGACGGTGAGATGATCCTAGCCGCCCGGCCGACTTTGGTCACCGTGGGTGACGTCGATGGCCTGATTTCGGCGATCTGCGATCCCGGGCGCCGCAGCACGGCGCTTGTTGCCGCGCCCATCCCGGATGTTCCCGTGCCCCGGCTGATCGGCCATGTCGAGCAGCTGACCCGCGAGTGCGTCGGGCTGGCCGGGATCTACGTGCTTGACACCGGGGCGGCCGCGATGCTTGAGGAATCATTCGCGCCCTCGCATTCGGTGCCGCTGGGAGCGATTCGCACGTTCTTGCCAGAGGTCGATCCGGCCAGCGCCGTCGATGCCCGGCGGCACCGCGTGCTACTCGCCCGGACGATCGCTGAGCAGGCTCCCGGCAAGCTCGCGCATTTGCTCGGGCGGGCGAACCGAAGCCGGGCACTGAACCTGCCGCTGCCTTCGCATGTCGCCCAGGTCGATCGCATGCTGTCCAGGGAGGAGCCGGCCGCCGTCCTGCGAGCCATCCAGGAAACGCCACCAGGCCCTTTCGCCCGCGGGCCAGATGACGGGCCCGCTGGCCCGGCTCCGGTAGGGCAGGTAGCGGCCACGGCGGTCCGCGAGGTCGCCATCGCCGGCGAGCTGCTCACCAGCCTTGTGAGCGAGTTCCAGTCTGGCGCCTCCGGCGCTTACGCGGCGGGCGGGCCTGACGACATGACCGCCCGGTTCCGGGAGCTGCTGGCTGAAGGCCGGGGAGTGCTACGCGGTCACCGGGAGATATCGCGGCGGTTCGCGGCCCTCCAGGACATGCTTGAAGAGGTAGAAGACGATCGTGATCATGTCCGCGCCCGGCTGGAGGATGAGCAGCTGGATCACGCCGAGACGCAGGCGGAGCTGCTGAACGCGAAGTTGGAGCTCGACCGGCTTCGCGGCGTTCTCGCCCGGGCTGGCCGCGTCGATCAGACCCGGGCAGCGGTGGCGGCGGTGCAATCACCCGGATCGTTCGCCGAGCTACTTGAGCGGCTCGATGAGCACGTGCTTTCCTGCGTCTCGTTCACCGGGGACCCGAAGAACGCGCTCGAACTGGACGACTTCGACCCGCTCGGCACCTGGGCCGCCAGAGCCTGGGACATGCTGCGGGTCCTCGACGGGTACGCGGCCGCGCGGCGCCGCGGTGAATTCAGCAAAGGGGTCCACGCCTACCTGGGACATACTCCGCCCGGGCGGCCCGGCTATGCGCCGGGCGCGCATTCCACGCAGGAATCCGACTCCGTCGAACGCTCACCCAGGCTCCGGAAGCTTCGGGTATTCCCGGTTCCCCGGGACGTACGCCCGGACGGCGCCATTTTCATGGGCGCGCATTTCAAGATAGCCCGGAAGGGCCTGGTCTCCCCTCGGATGCATTACCACGACGACGCCGGTCATACGGGGAAGATCTACGTGGGCTACATCGGCAAGCACCTCACGAATGCGCATACGAATTAGATATTCGCGGCACCGCGGTCAGCCTCTCCACGCCGAAGATGGCCAGGCCCGTGGAGCATCGCGCCGGCCGGATCTGACGGCCGGGCGCGCCACTCCCACGATCAAGCCGGCCAGGGCAAACCAGCGTGACCTGCTACGGCACTAGACAGGTACCGCGGTCACGGCGTAGCGGTCGCGGCCATCGTCGAAGTCGGTGTCGACTGCTCGCAAGCCCGCCACTTCGAGTCGTTCGCGCAGTTCGCCGGGCGTGAAGGGATAGAAACCGATCCGGTGCTCCCGCGGCTCGATCCGGCCGCCGTCCTCGAAGATGAACACGAGATGGGCGACGTGCTCCTGGTCGAGACGGTCCGGTATCTCCCAGGCGTACAAGGCGATGCACCGGCGGCCGCGCCGGGTCACCACCCTGTCGGCGACCTGCACGATCCGGCGCTCGGCATGGAGCTTCTCCCAGTTACGGGAATCGACCACCACGTGTCCGCCGGGGCGGACCACCTGCCGGAACCCGGTGAGCGCCTGGATCATGGCATCGCGGCCGACGGCGTGCACGAGTGAGTTCCCGATGCAGAGCACGACGTCGAACCGTTCGTCGACAGCGGCCGGAAGATCCGCCCACATGCAGCGCACCAGCGGGATCTCCAGGTGCTCGCTCCGGAACCGGGCCGCCGCCATCTCCACCATCGCGTCGCTTCCGTCGGCTGCCCATACGTGGTAGCCCCGGCGGGCGAGCGCCGCCGCGCTGACGCCCGTGCCACAGGCCGCGTCCAGCACGGCACTGGCGTGACTGGTCCGCTCCAGCAGGCGCGCCGTCGCGGGATGGTTGATCGCGAGACCGCTAGCCAGCGCGTCGTCGTCAAATAGCCAGTCGTAATCGGCCGCGAGGTTCTCGTAGTAGTCAGCCATGACCGTAGCGTGCCAGATGGTGCTCATCTTGGCTCGCGTAGTTAACTCATTTCCGTGACACCCATTGCCGCGTTGTGACTGTAGTCCTTGCCGTTCAGGCCGCCGATAACTGCTCGAGGGGACGAGAGTCATAGCGGCGGGTCCAGGTGATGTGAGCCCCGTCCGGCCGGTGTCTAATGTGGAAGGCTGGAAAGCGTTGTGATCGTCGACGTCCCAGCCGTCGGCGAGCCGTCGGCTGATGTGCAGGCCGGCAGGTAAGAGACGGCGCCGGGCAGCCACGCTGAGATCGTCACATTTTCCGAATCGCCCGGCGGGCTCACCCGGAGGCGCACGTATGGTGCGGGGCAATGAGTGCTGCCTCCGGCTGCATTGTCATCGGCGGCGACAACCGCGTAGGCGGAATCTCCTGGCCGGAGTGTTATGACGGGTGGCGGGGCAGTGTAGTGCCAGGCGCCGAACATGGTCGATTGCACGTGCTGCAGGCGCGTGGACCTTCCGGTGGCCGTCAGCGCGATCACAACAGGCCAGCCGCTCATGCGGCACACGGTGCGGCTGTCGTTGGTGAATTTGAGGTAGCCGCCGGCCTGGCCCGCCAGAGCTCCGGTGTCGGTGATGCTGATTTTCAGCTGCGAGGTGACACAGGCGCCGATGCTGGCAGACGATGCCGCCGCCGGCGCGTTCTGGCTGCCGCATGCGGTCATAACCAGCCCGCATGCCGCCGCCGCCAGAGTGCTGAGAGTGGCCGTGCGGCCACGAGCTGCGGCTCGGGTGAGCCCATGACAGGCCGATCGCGTCCTCGGATCACTGACCACCTGAAACCTCATTCTTGCGTCTCCCTCCGTTACCCGGGGGCTTACCGGCCTGAAATGACGGCGCACCGTAGTCAGCAGTGGAGAAGCCGCTGCCCGATGCTGGCGCGGCGGGCGCCCATCCTGCAGTCATCAGCGCCGGGCGCTTCCGTGGTCGCAGATGATCGCTGTCCTGAGTTCCGCGCGGCATTTCAGTCAGGACGTTGGCTACGGTGATGGTCCGGGTCGGCCAGCTCGTTCCCGGTGTCCTGGCGTCCCGCAGTGACGTATGTACGGCAAGCCGGGCGCCGGGCGCCGCCTGATGGACCTGGAATACTACTGCCTGGCTGTCCTGACCAGTCACTGTCGCGAACCAGAATTCGTCGGTGCATCCCGTCCGGCGATACCGGGCCACGGGCTCGAAAGGTCCGGCGGAGGCGGCCATCGCCGCGAACATCTCATGGCTGGCCAGCACGCGGAGCGTGGTGCGCGTCTGGCGCCACAGCGGCCTGCGGCAGACGGGCGTGCGCACCGGCATGCGCATGCTCAGCAGGACCAGGACGGTTCCGCTGGCTACAACCCCGCCAGCGAACCAGTCCCGGCGAGGCGCGTTCGCTGCTTCTGCTGAGACGATCATGTACGCGATGCCTGCGCCGAGCAGCATTCCGCTGCGGGCCAGCGCCCGCCAGGTCACCGTTTCGGCCGCCGTTTCGGGTGCTGTGCGCCAGCTGATACAGCCGCAGCCGCCAGGAATCTGCTTGACGAGCACGTATCCGAGCAGAACGCAGAACACGGCCCCGAGGGCGGCCATGCCAGCACCGCCGAGCACCGGGTACGCTCCGCTGCACACGAGTAGGCCCGTCACGCACTCCACGCCACCGGCCGCCAGTCCAGTGAGCCTCCACTGGCGCCTCGGCATCCGCAGCGCCCGCCTGACGGCGGTCATGTCATCAAGGTCCCGTATGCCGCGGTACAGCTTGCTCGCCCCGGCTACGACGAGAACCGCACCGCAGCTGACGGCACACCCCGAAATGACCGACTCTATGATCTGGTTAATATCGATCACCCAGCTGCCTGCTAAGGCCTCGAGTGGACGTGGAAGCAGTAGTTGGCTGTCACAAATCCCGGGCCGCCAAGATCGAGGTCGACACTGGATGAGTAGCTGCACGCGCCCTGCTCGCCGTATTGCCAGAGCAGGGTGGGTACCGTCCCGCATTCCTGCGGGTGCCAGCGAGACGGCCCGGGCGGCCCTCCGCACGGCTCAGGCTCGCTCGACCAGATCGCGCTGGGCGCATTGACGCCGCGCGCCTTGGCGATGGTCGAGCAATTTGGATAAGGCGAATACGGGTTGCAGTAAAGGCACGGGTAAAGCGGATAGATGCCCAGGCCCGCAAAATCATACTCCGCTATGTAATTCGCCCACGCATTCCAGTAATCTGAGCTGAGCGACGTCGAATACTCCTGGTCGAGCCAGCAGTAGAGCCGGCCGTTGGATGGCAGCCGGAGCGGGCCGACCGCATGGTAGGCGGTGAGCATCGCAGCCGCGAAGGCCTGCGCATCAGCCTGGCCTTCTGCAGCGGATCCGCTCAGCCGGGACTGTCTGGGCGCGGAGATGCAGCCTACGTAGGGGCCTCCGCTGTCCCAGGCGCCCCGGCTTTCCGCCAAGGCGTCGTCATTGAAGAGGTCGGCAGCTGGCGACGGAGTGAAGTAGCGAATCCAGAAGCTCGGGTCCACGCCGAATTCACGATGCGCCGATGCGTAGGTTTCGTGTATCGGGTCTGCCGTGTCATATCCCGTCATAACTGTCGTTCCTCCACCAGGGGCCGGGTTCCTGCATGCTGCCGTGCTAAAAGACGGCCGACACGTAAAGGTTCGTGTCCGCCGTTCCAATTGGGCTGAGGCCGGAAGAGAAAAACGCGAGCCGCGGGTTTTCGGGCCGCACCGCGAGCAGGGTCCCGCTGGGCAGCTGGTAAAGCCCGGCGTAGTGGCGGCCCTCACTATAGGACCCGACCAGCTTGCCGGATCCCACGTCGTAAGCGCACAGGCCGCCGGTGGCCGCCGGGCCGAGGACGTAACAGGTATCACCTGCTAGTGACAGCACCGCCTTGCTCCACGGAGCGCCGAGCGGCGACGTGGGTGGCGGAAACTGAATCTGCGCCGTCATCCGGAACGAGTCCGCCGGGTCAGCGATCACGGCAACCCCGGCCCCCGGCTTGGTCATGAACACGGTGCCCTCCGGCCGGGCCTGCATAGTGACGGCACTCGGCTTTGCGCGGCCGCGGCTGAACGCCGGGATCCTCAGCTCAGTCACTTCTCCTGTCCGGGCCGAGCACACCTGCACATCGCGGCCCCTGACCAGGCGCGCCACGTCACCGGCCGGCAGCGTTACGAGAGGCTCTCCGCCCGGCCAGGGCGCCGGAGCCTGTACCGACAATCTGGCCGTCCCCGAGCCCAGAGGAAACACGGTCAGCCGGGACATCGATGCCTGCGCCCGGATCTCGGCCGAATCACCTGGCTGCGGCTCCCTGGTTGTCCACATCAGCAAATCCGAGCTATTAGCGGCTGCGGTGGACAACGCCAGAGGCGGCTCACCGGAAAGGTGGAACGGTCCGGTGATAGCGCCGCTGCTCTGATCGAAATAAGCCAGCACATGATGCGACGCCCAGGTCGTCGCCCACCGGGTCGCTTGGCTGCCCGTACGCGGGTCCGCCTTGCGCACCGGGCGCTTGCCCACGGGCATCGTAATGGCCAGGACCAGGGAAACAATCGGGGAGCCAGGAGCGAAAACCGGCGTGACGAGAACGTTCGCATCGCGCGGGACGCCAGTCACCGTCACCGACCCCTGCTGGGCGACGGCAGCCGAGGTGGCGTCGATGAGCGTCAGTGTTATCTTGGCCCCGTCATGCACCATATCCACGGTGGCCAGGGCCGTGACAGCCAGGTCCGGCGATGAGACCGGCGCAGCCGCGAGCTTGATAGCAACCGGGACCGGCGCTAGGGGCGATGCCGTCCGCGGTACCGGGCACATGGTGGCGACCAGAGACCCACTGGAGGCCGGGCCCGGATCCGGCGTACCGTAAAGGAAGGCATACCGCAAAGCGGCCCGGCCGGATTTGCCGGGCAGGGCGCCCAAACGGCCGCCCATGCCCAGGTCCGGCAACGCCAGGAGCGCGCCAGTGCCAATACTGCCCGCCAGTACGTCGCGACGGCTAGGCCCAAAGCCGCCGCCGCCCGCGCCGAAATACCTGACTGCGTTTTCCTGCCTTCGAGAACGCACGAACCATGCTCCCAACATCTCCGCGGACTAGAAGTACTGAATGACGCGATGGCAGGATTTCCTGTCGTTCAGCGCTCCTGCAAAGGCGTGAACCGTACATCAGCGGCATCCATTTCTTCGGGTCCTCCACTCAAGTCCTCGTCACACCGCTACCTTAGCGTCGGACGTACTTAGAGCTATTTGCCACGCCGATGCAGCAAAAATTCGTGAGTGTCTGCGCCACTGCGCAAGCGGCGGAGAACCCGGCGTCACGGGCTAGGCCTGGCTGGTCCCGGGCGTTCGGGTCTCCTCTGACGGAGATCGCATCAGCAGTGATGTGGGCCGGACACACAGGCGCAAAACGTCAGACCCGATTCCGCGAGTGGAGCGCAGAGTTGATCCTCAGGGGGGGTATTGCTGACCTTTCCGGGCGTCGTTGTGCGTGCGCGGGCACAGTAAAAGCCGCTTTGCGGGTTCGGTAAGAATGCCTGGCACGTCGGCTGGCGCCGGGGCGGTCAGCCTGGTGTGTCTGATGACGGCGGTCAGCACGTTGGCGCAGCTCACGACCCCCGTGCCCTTCGGCAGGCCGGCGGAGGCATCACACCACCGCGCAGCGGGCTGATCCCGGCCTTGGCGCACAGGTACGTCAATCGGGCCCAGTCGTGCGATTTCACCCGATACCTGACTGGCGGGCGCATTAGGGTAGTCCCTACCCCGGGGAGGTTCGCCTTGATGGCAGCTCAGCGGCGATTCCGCATCACGGTAGCCGTGGTCGTCGCGGGCTCGCTGCTGCCGCTGGCATACTCGGTGTTCGACCAGACCGCACACCGACAGGCCCAGCCGGCCACCGGGACCGTCAGGTCGGCGGACGCGGGCAACCGCCAGCCGGGAGCCGCGATGGTGCTCCAGGTGACGCCCGCGCCGTACCAGCTGCCAGCCGCTGTGTCCCGCGAGGTCGTGCTGCCCGGCGCCGGCGGGCTGCTGGTTGCCGGCGGGCTGACCCCGTCGGGAGCCTCGGCGAACACGGTGACCATGCTGGATCCGGTCACCGGTGCTACCCGCCCGGCCGGGCGCCTGGCCCAGCCGACGCACGACGCTGCGGGGGTCATGCTGGGCGGGCGGGTGTTCGTGCTGGGTGGCGGGACCGCGGCCAGCGTGCCTACCGTCCAGGCGTTCTCCCCGGGAGGGCAGGCAGCGGTGGTGGGGCAGCTGACCCGGCCTCGTTCGGACTCAAGCGGCGTATCGGCGGGACCGGTCGGCTACGTGCTCGGGGGCTACGACGGCGCCACGCTGGACCCCCAGGTGCTCGCTACGACGGACGGGCGGCATTTCCGGGTGGCGGCGCGGCTGCGGGTGCCGGTCCGGTACGCCGCGGCCGCCGCGGCGGCCGGCCTGATCTGGGTGTTCGGCGGCCAGACCGGGACCGGGGCGACGGACGTGATCCAGCGGGTCGACCCGGCGACCGGCGCGGCCTCCGTGGCCGGCCGCCTGCCGCAGCCGGTGCAGGGCGCGGCCGTGATCAGCCTGGACGGGCGGATCTACGTCGCCGGCGGGGTGACGGCAGGGCAGGCCAACCCGACCGTGTACCGGTTCGACCCGGCTACGTCCCGGGTGAGCGTCGCGGGCGTGCTGCCGGTGCCGGTCGGTTACGCGGCCGCCGCGGTGACCGGCGGGGTCGGGTACTTGATCGGCGGGGAGGACGGCACACGCCCGGTGCCCGCGGTGACCACGTTCCGGCTGGTGACGACCGGACAGATGGTGCCGAACGAGGCGACGTCACCGTGGCTGGCACCGGCGGCAGGCCCCGGTGAGCTGGCGCCGGGCTCGGATCCCGCCGTGCTGCCGGCCGACGTGCTGATCGCCGACCATCACAACAACCGGCTGCTGATCATCGACCCGCAGGGACGGGTCAGGTGGGAGTTCCCGCGGCCCGGCGACCTCGCGCCCGGCCAGACGTTCCTGCAGCCGGACGACGCGTTCTTCTCCCCGGACGGCAAGTACATCATCGCGACCCAGGAAGACGACCAGGTCATCAGCATTATCTCGCTCGCCGCCAGCACGATCGTCTACCGGTACGGCGTGCCCGGGGCGCCGGGCGCCGGGCCGGACCACCTGTTCAACCCTGACGACGCGATGCTCACCCCGGCCGGCGCCATCATCTCCGCCGACATCAAGAACTGCCGGATCGTGATCATCACGCCGCCCGCGCACACCGTGACCCGGGTCATCGGGCAGACGACGAACGCCTGCGAGCACGATCCGCCGCGACGGTTCGGCAGCCCGAACGGCGCGTTCCCGATGACCAGCGGGCATTACCTCGTCACCGAGATCAACGGCGACTGGGCTGATGAGATGTCCCTGAGCGGAAAGGTGTCATGGTCGGCGAACCCGCCCGGCGTGCTGTACCCGTCCGACAGCAACGAGGTGTACCCCGGGCGGTACCTGACGGCTGACTACTCAGATCCGGGCCAGATCGTCGAGTTCACCTCGTCCGGCCGGCTGCTGTGGCGGATGGGCGGGTTCAACCAGCCCTCGCTGGCCCTGCCGCTGCCCAACGGCGACATCCTGCTCAACGACGACTTCAACCACCGCGTCTGCGTGGTCGACCCCGCCACCCACCGCATCGTGTGGCAGTACGGCCACACCGGGGTCGCCGGCCGCGGGCCAGGATACCTCAACGACCCCGACGGAGTGGACCTGGTACCGCCGGACTCGCTGCTGGTCACGCACGCCGCGACCATGGGCGCTCCGTAGACCCTGGCCGCGGCCGGGTCCGCGCAGCTGCGGGTAGGAGGTCACGTTGCCGTTGACGAAGACCAGACCGCAAGACATCGCAGGCCACACCGCACCGCGGCTATTGACCCGGCGTGTACTTTATTGGTCCAGGACCGGTATCCGGACTTGGGGAGGGTGCATGACCCAGTATCCAGACGAGCCGGGGACATGGTGGACCGAGTTTCCAGGAAGCGAAAGGGCCGCCTGGGCCACCCCGTCCCCGTCCTCTCTCGGTGATTCGGCACCGGCACGGGACGGCGTAGGAGACGGTGTGTCAAGACGGGCGCTTAAGCGCAGGCTGGTGCTCACCCCTGGCAAACGCGAGCGCGCCAGGCGCGAGGAAATGGCAGAGTGGAGGCGCCAGAGAATAGCCGCCATCCGTGAGCCGTCGCTGAAGTCAGGCGTGATAACGGTGGGCTCGGGCTTCGGGGGCACTGGCAAGACTGACGTGGCGGTGACGCTGGCCGCCGTCTACGCCGCTGCGCGGCCCGCCGACCGGGTGATACTCGCCGACAGCAATGACGATATGCCGCACGGGTACATCAGGCTGGGGGGCGCGACGGTTGAGGACCTGCCGCAGCACCAGCGGCCGCTTTCGATTCGAGGCTTCCATCAAGCTTGCGTGGAAGGCCGCATCAATGTCTACGCTGATCTGCGCGATGCAGTCGCGTGGTTGCAAGGTGTGGCGGTGATTCGCGGCGACACCGCGGATGAGTCTGTCGGAGTCGATTTCGGCGAGCAGGAGTACCTGACTCTCCTGGGATTCCTCCAGTGCATGTCCAACATCGTCATCAACGACGGCGGGACGGGATTGTTCGCCAAGCTCCAGGTGGGAACGCTTCTGCATGGCGACAAGTACGTCTTCGTGACGGAGGCGTCGCAGCTCGGGTTCTGGTCGATCGGCCAGGTGTTCAGCCGCTACCGGAACTACGAAGGCGAAAAAGAGAGGCCTCTGACCGAACGGGAAATGAAACATCTGAACGCGCTCATGGACGAGGCGACGGTCGTCGTGGACAAGTTCGCCGAAAGCGACCCGGAGCAGGTCCACTGGCTCGCTAAGATCCGCGAGAGCTTCGCGGGGACGCAAGTGTCGGTGGTGGCGACACCCTGGGATCAGGCGCTCGCCAACCGCGTGCCATTGAATCTTGGCGCTGTGGCGAGCTCGACGCTCGACGCCAAGCTGGGCATGGCCGAAGTGGTGCTGCGCAGCGCCGACCGGGCTAACCGCAGGCGCCAGGGCCTGGCCGGGGGGGAAACAGAAAATCCTGGCAACGACCAATGGGATTCGGCCGAGCCGACACGTTGGCTCTCGGAACCTCTGCCACCGCATGCTGCTGGCCCAGATAACCCAGCCGCTGAGCCTGACACCTCAGACGTGGGGATCATCCCCGCGGGAACCGATTCGGATGGCACAGGGACGGCTCCAGATACTTCTGGCGGGCGGCTGGATACCCCAGACCCGGGGATCATCCCCGCGCGAACCGATTCAGACGGCACAGGGACGGCTCCAGGCACTTCAGACTGGTGGCCGTTCACCCCAAACGTGGGGATCATCCCCGCGCGAACCGAATCAGGCAGCATAGACACTGAGCCGGGGAAGCCCGGGTGAATCGCCTGGCCCCGAAACGCTCGTGCTCCCGACGGGAATGACGTGACCGAGCTGGGGCGAGGGCGGCTATCCGGCCGGAACGGCGGCCGGGCCGGTGACCGATCCGGGCGGCGGGATCACGCCAGGGCCGCCCGCGTCGCACGCGAGCGCGCCGGGGTCGGTGTCCAGCAGCGGGGCGGCGAGAGGCGGCGGCGTGCGGAACGCGGGGCGCCGCAGGTCGATCATGTCGATCATGTCGGCAGCGTTGGCGTCCCGGTAGGTCATCGCGGGCAGGTTCCACTTGGTCTCCGCCAGCTTGCAGATGCTCGCGTGGTCGAAGACCCGGTGGGAGACGTATGGTGGCCGGGCCCACGGGGACACGATCGCGCACGGGACCCGGAATCCGTACCTGGCGAATCCGTCGTAGGCCGACTGTCCGGCGGGGACGGCGGGCGGGATGTCATCGGGCGGCACTGCCGGGGGCGG
>JBKQQQ010000657.1:0-9105 GCA_052144275.1 Streptosporangiaceae bacterium | reverse complement strand
CTCGTCGGCGTCGAGCCGCCGGCGCCGGCCGCGGACACCCGCCTGGCGCGGGCGGCGATCGAGCAGGCCGTCATCGGCGCCGCCACCGATCTGCTGTCCGGCCCGGGCGGGCTGGCCAGCTTCCTGCGCCGCCGGCAGCTCGGCGCCCGCCTCGGCGGCCCCAGCCTGCCGCTGGACATCGGCTACGCCGAGACCATCCCAGCCGGGATCCGCAACGCCGTCACCCTGCGGGACCAGCACTGCCGGTGGGCGGGCGGCTGCAACCAGCCCGCCAGTGCCTGCGAGGTCCACCACGTCAGGCACAAGAAGAACGGCGGCAAGACCAGCACCAAAGACTGCTTGTTGCTCTGTTTCTTCCATCACCAGGTCGTGATTCACCGCTGGGGCTGGACCCTGGTCCTGAATCCCGACGGCACCACCACCGCGTGGAACAAGGACAAAACCAAGGTGCTCCACAGCCACAGCCCACCCGTCCGGCCGGGGTGACACTCCCCGGGTGTATCCGGGGCACATGATTCACAGAGGTTAGGCCTGTGATTGGGCAAGACCTGCTGTGGACGAGCGCAAAGGCGCGGCGCCTGCCAGCGCCACTCTGGACACGATGCGCGAACCCGACCCGTTAACGCCATGGCGTCGGTGTATCCGCGCGCGCCCTCGACCCTAGGCCAAAAGAGGCCACGTGCAGTCAACCCCAGCCGGATCAGCGTCGCTTGAGGCTGCCGATGCTAAGGGATCCGCCGCGGGGTGTCTGATCCTCCACCTCGCGCACGTAGGCGACCGGGTCTTTGTCCACGACAGGAACTCCGGCGAAGTTCCGCGCCTCGAAGGCGGCGAAGGCGACGGCGAGCTGATGGCGGCGCTGCAACCCGGCCAGGCGGCGGAAGTCGGTCAGGCCCTCGCGTTCCTCCTCGGCCATGTGATCGCTGTTGGCCAGGTTCGCCGCGCCCACGGCGGCGAACCACTGGTCGGTGCCGACCTGATGGCGCGCGACTTCCGCGATCGCGTCCCTGATCTCGTTGTGGTCGTGGATGGCGTCGAGGGTCTCTCCCTCCACCCCGGCCGTCCGGTGTGCGGCCAGGCCAACCTGCAGCAGGGCGGGGTAGAAGATCTCCTCCTCGGCCGCCGCGTGCAGCTCGAGGAACGTGGCCAGCCGGTTCCACACTGCGGACAACACCCCGGTATCTGCGCGGTCGATCTGCTCCAGGATCGCGAACTGCCGCCGCTGCTCATGGTGGTCATCGAGGATCAGCTGGGTAATGTCCACAGTCCCTCCCTGGCGCCGTGTCCCCTGATCGGCTGGCATCCCCCAGAAGCCGACGTTTTATGCGCCGCCAGCGATGCGGCGAGCTCGATAGTCAGCTCCCCATATTCGCCGCCGCCCCGCATGCGTTTAGTGCTCCAGAGCGTGCTCTCTGTCACGCGGTCAGCGAACCGTTCGGGGAGCGTTTCAGCTCGCTCAATAATCTCGGTTTCCGTCTAATGCGATCAGGTACCCCGGCATCATCGGCCACATCACGTGTTGCGATCATCGCAATGTGTTTATATTGCGAGCCGCCAACCACCGACCGTCACTGAATATCCCGTTTGGTTCTCAATATGTAAGAAGCCGTTAAGAGCGGTAAGGCGCTGTCAGGGGCGGTAAGGCCCCGCCAGAAGCTGCAAGGAGCTGCGGCAAAGCCGTAAAACCTCATCAGTCCGGGACCTTGGTCCCTAAACCAGATGACGCTTATCACTACAGGCGCGTACGAGCAGGGGACAAAGCTAATGCAATCGATCTGTTGCCGTGCGGCTTGGTCCGCGGGCCAACCTGGAGGGCTCCGTTGAGTACCATCGCTCTGGCGGGACACGTTCCCGTCGCCATCGATCTGAACCAGCCCGGTACTTTCCTGAACTGGAACATCTTCACGATTTCTGTGGCGAACCTCGTGCTGATAGCGGTGATGGTGGCCATCTTCGGGGCCGCGCTGCTGCTGCCGTTCCCCGGGCGCCACAGCCGTCATGGCGGCTCGGTGCAGGAAGCGCCGGAAGCGACCGAACCAGACGGGGCTGCCGCCTACGAAGCGGCCCCGGGGGATGAGCGGATGTGGACGGCGCGGGTGCGCCGCCAGGCGATGACCACGCTCCCGCCGAACAAGATGCTGCCCGATCGCCAGCCCGCATATGTCGCCTCCTGGGTGTATGTGTTCGGCGTCGCGTCTATCGCCGCACTCGCCATAGTCATCGTGAGCGGCTTCGCCCTCGCGCTTGGCGGCCCCGACTGGTGGCACACCAACCCGGTTGGGCACTTCTTCAACAGCTTGCACATGTGGAGCGTCGAGCTGTTCATGGCGCTGCTGGTCATCCACCTGTGGGGCAAGTTCTGGATGGCCGCCTGGCGCGGCCGCCGTGCCCTGACCTGGATCACCGGCATCGTCGCCTTCGTCGCGTCCGTCGTGGAGTGCTTTACCGGGTACCTGTCGCAGCAGAACTTCGACTCCCAATGGATCGCCACCAACGGCAAGGACGCGTTCAACGCGGTCGGGATCGGGGCGTTCTTCAACCTGATGAACTTCGGCCAGATGCTGATGTGGCACATCGTGCTTCTCCCGATCATCCTGATCGCGATCGTCGGCGCGCACGTGCTGCTCGTCCGCATGCGCGGCGTCAGCCACCCGCTGCCCGTCAAAAGGCCCCGCGGGCTGGCCGCCAGGAAGGCCGCCTGGGCCGCCGACCGGGCCGCGTGGCGCGGCCCGACCAGGCGCTACGACATCCTGAAGGAAGGCACCATCGCGACCGTGGTGATCCTGGTGCTCACCGTTGGCTTGTCCGCCCTGCTGTCCTCCCCCGACGATCCGGCGGTCACGGTCCGCAGCTGGACCCAGGTCGCCCCCGCTGACTTCCTAGCCACCGCCGCCAGCGAACTGAACGGCACCAGCCTGACTGCGAGCTACGGCCCGCCGTACAACACCAACGGAACCCCGCAAAGCCTGTTGTTCGCCCCGGCAAACTGGGCCGGCGTGCGGCAGCCCATCGACGCGGCACAGACCTTCGTCCTACAGCCGCTGTCCACGGTGACTCCAACCAACCCGGCGCTCGCCGCGGCCCTGGCCACCTACAACGCCGCGTCCCCCACCCAGCAGAACAAGTGGGCGACCAACTACCTGAACGCCCTCGCCAAGGTGAAGTTCGTCAACGGAACGCCGGTGGTCCCCGCGGGCAACTACGGTCCGGTCCCGGCCATGCTTGCCACCGAGCTGGCGCTGGGCCGCAGCGGCGCGATCGACACCGACCTGCTTGCCCAGCGGCAGTTCTACGGCACCGACTTCACCAAGCCGCTGCTGTTCCTGAATGACGGCGCTTACTACGCCAACCTTGCGACCGCCATGCACCTTACCGGTGACGCGTGGGGCGTGATGAACGAGACCGGTAGTTACCCCGGCCAGCCCTGGCTGTGGCTGTTCCAGATGTGGTACCACGTTCATGGCTGGAGTAACTCCGACAACATCGACCTGATCGCCATCTACATGACCGGCCTGGCCACCATCCTGCTGCTGCTCATCCCGTTCATCCCGGGCCTGCGTGACATCCCGAGGTGGATACCGCTGCACCGGCTCGTCTGGCGGAACTGGAACCAGGAGGCTGCGGCCGGACCCACTCCGCAATCAGAACCCGGATCCAGGCCCGAACCCGCCGGGCAGAAGTAGCACCGCCCCCGCGGCAACCGAAACGGCCCGGGTGTCATCTGGGAGTCTCCCGATGACACCCGGGCCGCCGCGTTGCCGGTCAACCCCACGCCAGACACCCGCGGGGGAATGATTCGCCGTAAGATCGGGCTGCATACCCGGCCGAAAGGGGGAGTGCCGCCATGGGGGATGACCCCTTCCCGGTGGAATGGACGGGCCGCCAGGCCATCGTCGCCTTCCCCGGTTATGTCGACGTCTCTAACGTCGGCCAGCTCCGGGACCGGCTGCTTTCCGTGATCAACCGCGGACCCTCCGTCTTGATCATGGACATGACAGACACCGCGTCGTGCGATCACTCGGTGGTGGAGGCCATCGCGCGGGCCTGCCACCGGGCGACGATCAGCGGGACGCAGGTCAGGCTGGTGGTCACCGCTCCGGTCGTCCGGCGCGTGCTCAGCATCGAGGGACTGGACCGGCTGGTTCCCATCTATCCCTCGCTGGCGGCGGCGATAGGGCGAGAGCCGTCCAGGCTGCGGCTCAACGGCATCAAGGCCCCGAGAACCATCACCCCGGCCGTCCTGTGGCAGCTGATCGACGCCCTCGGCGACGGCCTGGCGCTGACCGATCACCAGGGGAGGATCGCCCTGGTCAACCAGCGGTGCGCGGAGATGTTCGGCTACGAGCGGGAGGAACTGATCGGCCTGCCGGTCGACGCGCTGGTCCCGTCCGACGTGCGGACCGCTCATCAGCGCTACCGGGCCGGCTACCACCAGGCGCCGCGGGCCCGGATTATGGCCGAACGTACCCGGCTGGTCGGGTTGCGTAAGGACGGAGCCACGCTGCCGGTCGAGATCAGCCTGAGCCCGGTGCCGACCGCCTCGGAGAACTTCGTCCTCGCGGTGATCCGCGACGCCACCGAGACCCAGCAGCGGAATGACCTCGCGGACCTGGCCCGGGACGCCGCGGCCGATCAGGGGCATATCACCAGCGATCTGCTCGACCGGGTGGTTCATCACCTGTTCCAGGTCGGGCACAGCTTGCAGACCGCGGCCAGCCTGCCCGCCGACGTGGTGCGCGCGCGCCTCGCCGACGCGCTGGATCAGCTAGACGACGTGATCCGTGAGATCAGGGACTACGCGTTCACCTCCGGCGGCGACGGCGGCAGGGCGGACCCGGCACCGTTAGGGACCGGATGCCCGGTGATCTGAGCCGCCACCCGGGCGACAAAGCTCCGGATGGTCGAGGCCGCGACGCGGCTCAGTATCGCCCGGTCGAGCGCCTCGCCCAGCGGTCCGAGCGGCGGCCGGTAGGAGCCGGCCAACGTCAGTACCGTGCTCCCATCCCCGTCCGGAGCGAGCCTGAGGTCGGCGTCCAGCACCGGGAACAACCCGCCGCCCGGGCCGGTGGCCTCCCACCGCAGCGCCAGGCCGGCCGATCGGTCGGTGCAGGTCAGCTCGCGGACCTGCACCCGGACCAGCTTGGCGAAGCCAGCTACGCCCACGCGAGTCAGGCCAGGGCCGTAGGCGTCTTCCGATGTCTCGGACAGCGCACCGCTCTCGCCGAGCCGCGTCAGCCTCTCCCGTGCGACCGCGAAGCCGACATCCAGCCGCACCGCATCGCCAACGAACACCTTTGCATTTCACCTGTCGGCGGTCCCGGAACGGCAGGGACGTAAGTCCCTACATATCAGGACCTGAAGCCCCCGGATCAGCTCCTGAGCATCTCCCGGGCGATGACGAGCTGCTGGATCTGGCTGGTGCCCTCGTAGATCCGGAACAGCCGGACGTCGCGGTACAGCCGCTCGACCGGGACGCCGCGGATGTACCCGGAGCCGCCGTGGATCTGGACCGCGCGGTCGGCGATCCGGCCGACCGCCTCGCTGGCGAAGTACTTCGCCGCCGAGGGGGCCAGCCGCCGGTCGGTGCCCGCGTCGTACCGCAGCGCGGCGTCGAGCACCAGGGCCCTGGCCGCGAGGTATTCGGTCTGCGAGTCCGCGAGCATGGCCTGGACCAGCTGGTATTCGCCGATCGGGTGACCGCCCTGGGAGCGTTCCCTGGCGTAGGCGACGCTCTCGTCGATCAGCCTCGCCGCCACCCCCACGCACATGGCGGCGATGACCAGCCGGCCGTGCGCCAGGCTCCGCATGGCGGTGGCGTAGCCGGCCTGAGCCGCCTCGCCGATCAGCGCGTCGCCGGGGACCCGCACGCCGGTGAAGGCGACATCGGCGGTCCACGCGCCGGCCTGGCCCATCTTGTGGTCTCGCGCCGCGACCGCCACCCCTTCGGTGCTGGCCGGCACGACGAACACCCCGATGCCCTTGCCGGGCGGCGCCTGCGGGTCGGTGCGCGCGAACACCATGAAGACGTCGGCCGCCGGGGCGTTGGTGATGTAGCGCTTGAGGCCATCGATGATCCAGCCGTCGCCGTCCGGCGTCGCGGACGTCACCAGGCGGCTCGGGTCGGACCCCGCGTCCGGCTCGGTCAGCGCGAACGACGCGACCACCTCGCCGGAGGCCAGCCGCGGCAGCCACTGCTTGCGCTGCTCCTCGGTGCCGGCTAGGACGATCACCTGCCCGGCGATCCCGTTGTTCGTGCCGAACAGCGACCGGAACGCCGGACTGGTGTAGCCGAGTTCGATGGTCAGGAGGACCTGCTGCTCGACCGACAGGCCCAGGCCGCCGTACTCGGCCGGGAGGGCGTAGCCGTACAGGCCCATCTCCTTGGCCTGCGCGATCAGCCGGGCCGGGATCTCGTCGGACTCGTCGATGCCGGCCTCGGCCGGCATCACCTCGCTGCGGATGAAGTCCCGCAGCACCTCAAGCAGCTGATCGAACTCGGTCGTGGTCACCATGAGCCCAGTCTCGGCCCGGTACCGAGTCCCTGTCTAGGAGGCAGCTGTCTAGGAGGCAGCTGTCCAGGAGGCAGCTGTCCAGGAGGGCCCCGGCGACATACGGTTCGATCACGCCCCTTGCGCCTGCCTGACCCGCACGTGATGATCTTTCCCATACGTCTCAGAAGGGGGCAGTGGTGCCAGCCAGTCAGCCAGCGCCCCCAGGGCCGCGACGCCGGGCCGTCATCGCGGCGATCCCCGTCGCCTCCGCAGTGGTGCTAGCGGGCTGCACGTCACCGCCCCGGGCCGACGCCAGGGTGCTCCGCTTCTTCACCGGTCACCAGGCTGCCGTCGTCGAGGACGCGACCGCGCGGATCGCCCCCGGCCCGCAGGAAGCCCCCGGCGAAGGGCCAGGAGCCCGCGAAGCCGACGTGACCGGCTACATCGATACGATGCTCGGCGCCCTCGGCGCGCTGCAGGGCGATAACCCGCCGCCGATGATCTTCGCGGGCGGCCCGTGGAGCAACCGGCACACCTCCGGGCCTGACCTGATGGGCCGCTTCGTCCCGCTCGATCCGGTCGCCGCGATCGCCTGGCGCAAGCGCCTGGCCGGCTGGCAGCAGCAGTACACCCGCGGCATCGCCGCGCTGGACAAGCTTGCGGGCGGCGATTTCACCAAGGCGACCGCCAGTGACCAGGACAAGATCCTGGCCACGCAGTCGGTGAGCACGTTCACCGCGCTACTGTTCGAGCACACGATCGAGGGCCTGTACGCCGCCCCCGAGTACGGCGGCAACCGGGGCCTGGCCGGCTGGAAGGACATCAGCTTCCCCGGCGACATCCAGCCGCGCGGCTACACCAGCGACGAGGTCGAGCGTTCTGACGGGCACGATCCGGTCGACGACACCGGCATCGTGGCCGACGTGCTGAAGTTCCTCGGCGCGGTGTAAGCCATGAGAGCGGTGTAGACCATGAGAGCGGTGTAGGCCATGAGAGCGGTGTAGGCCATGAGAAAGGCGGTGGTGATAGGCAGCGGGGCCGGCGGGTCTTTCGCAGCGATGGAGCTCGCGCAGGCCGGATGGGAGGTCGTGGTCTACGAGAAGGGGCCGAATCGCTTCTCCAACCTCGGCGGCGAGGGACCGATCGGCACGGTGTTCGCCAACGACAGCCTGGCCATGGTGGTGCGCAATTTTCCCGGGCCCGACCCGGAGGTGTTCCCGCGCACCTGGCGGCCGAACCAGGCCTCGACCGTCCAGTACACCGGCAGCGTCGACGAACTGCCCCAGGTCGTCGGCGGCGGGACCGTGCACTGGGACGCCAAGGTGCCGAGGTTCTGGGACATCGACTTCCAGCAGCTTTCCGCGCTCGGGCCGGTGCCGGGCGCGGACCTGGCCGACTGGCCGTTCAGCTACGCCGAGATCGCGCCCTTCTACGACGAGGTGGAGCAGCTGATCGGCGCGCAGGGCGACACCCAGGCCTTCCCCGACATCGTCAAGAAGCACGCGCCCCGCCGAGGGCAGTACCCGATGCTGCCCGGCCCCCAGATGCGCTCCTCGATCGCGGTGGCCGCGGGTGCCACGGCCATCGGCCTGCACCCGTTCCCGTTCCCGATGGCGATCAACTCGCAGCCCTACAACGACCAGCACGTCTGCAACAACTGCGGGTTCTGCAGCAACTTCGGCTGCCCGGTGGTGGCCAGGCCGGCCGCGCTCATCCCGCTGCGGCGGGCGCTGCGGACCGGGCGGGTGCAGCTGGTCCCGGAGACCATGGTCACCAAGGTCCTGCTCACCGGGGCAGGGCAGGCGGCCGGTGTGCGCTGGATCAAGATGACCGAACGAGGGCTGGTGACAGGCACCGAGACCGCCGACGTGGTCGTGATGGCGGCGTCGGCCATCGAGACGGTCCGCCTGGCGCTGCTTTCCGACTTCCCGGACCAAAGCGGCAAGCTAGGCCGGAGGCTGATGCTGCACGCGTTCGTGGACGGCACCGCGATCTTCCGCGACGAGCGGATGCACGCCTACCGCGGCCGGTCGATCACGCAGTGCGCCGAGGACGCCGCCGACCCCGACTTCCCCGGCGCCCGGGCCTTCGCCAAGGCCAACGGCCTGCCTTACATCCGCGGCGGCCTCATGGAGCTCGGCGGCAGCCAGGACCCGATCAGCGAGGCGCAGTCCTACCAGACCCTGCTCGGCTTCCTCCGCCCGGCCAGGCCGTTCGGCACGGACTTCAAGGCGCTCATGCGCTCCTCGATCCTGCGCGACCGGCTGGCCGGCTGCCAGATTATCGGCCACGACCTGCCCTACCTCGGCCACACGGTGACCCTCGACCCCGCGGTCAGGGACGTCTTCGGGCTGCCCGTGGCCCAGGTCACCTGGAGCTACGGCAAGCACGAGCAGGTGGCCCAGCAGTTCTGGATACCGCAGCTGAAGAAGATGATGACCAGCGCCGGAGCAAGCGTGGCCCTGGCGGTGCCCGCCACGGAGAACAGCGGCGGCCTGCCCACAGGCAACCACGTCATGGGCGGCATGATGATGGGCGCCGACCCGGCCACCAGCGTGACCGACACCTACGGCCGGGTGCACGGCCTGGACAACGTCTACGTGGCCGACGGCTC
>JBKQQQ010000656.1:0-22516 GCA_052144275.1 Streptosporangiaceae bacterium | reverse complement strand
GACTTCCGGGCGCGGTGGAGGCCGGCTGGCCAGACGAGGGCGTCGCGGCGCACTACGGCGACCCGATGCGCGAGCAGCGCGCGGCCGAACAGTCCGCGGCAATCGTCGACCGGTCCAACCGGGGCGTGCTGCGGATCACCGGCCAGGACCGGCTGAGCTGGCTGCACAGCCTGACCACGCAGCACCTGGAGGGGCTGGCGGCCGGCCAGGCCGCTCAGGCCCTCATCCTCAGCCCGACCGGCCATGTGGAACATCACCTGACGCTGGCCGATGACGGCACCGCGATGTGGGTGCACGTGGAGCCGGGAACCGCCGGGGCTCTCGCGGAGTTCCTCGAGTCCATGCGGTTCATGCTGCGGGTCGAGGTGGCCGACGTCAGCCAGGACTACGCCGTGCTCACCGTGCTCGGCCCGGCGGGTGACGATCTCGCCGCAGGGCTCGACGCGGTGGCGGCCCAGGTGAGCCCAGGCCCGTTCGGCAGCATTGATCTGATCGTGGCCCGGGACCTGCTGCCCGAGGTGGCCGGGGACCTGCTACGGCGCGGGGCCGCGGCCGCGGGCATGTGGGCGTTCGAGGCCCTGCGGATCGCTGCGCGGGTACCCCGGCTCGGCCTGGACACCGATCACCGGACGATCCCGCACGAGGTCGGCTGGATCGAGACCGCCGTGCACCTGAACAAGGGCTGCTACCGGGGCCAGGAGACGGTAGCCCGGGTGCACAACCTCGGCCATCCGCCGCGGCGGCTCGTCTTCCTGCACCTGGACGGCAGCGCCGACCGGCTGCCTGCCCACGGCGACCCGGTCGAGCTCGCCGGTGACGTGGTCGGCTTCACCGGGTCGGCGGCCCGGCATTACGAGCTCGGCCCGATCGGGCTGGCCCTGGTCAAGCGCACCGTGCCGGTGGACGCGACGCTGCTGGCCGGAGGCGTCGCCGCCGCGCAGGAGGTCGTCGTGCCGCCGGACGCCGGCGGGAACGTGCAGGTGACGCTGCGCCGGCGCCAGTTCCTGTGACAACCCCGAGGATGGGAGGTTAGCCCGACGTGCTGCGCAGGGCTCTGCTCGCGGCGTCAGCCAGTTCCCGGCTGCGCCAGCTCATCACGACCGCGCCGGCCACGCGCGCGATCGTCGAGAAGTACGTGGCGGGCGAGACCGCCGACGACGCCGTGCGGGTGACCCGGACGCTGCGGGCCGCCGGGCTCCTCGTCACCCTGGACTACCTGGGCGAGGACACCAAAGACCCGGTGCAGGCCGCGGCCGTCACCGACGAGTACATCCAGCTGGTCGGCAAGCTTGGCGCGGAGGGACTGACCCAGGGCGGGGCCGCGGAGGTCTCGGTGAAGCTGACCGCGGTCGGGCTGTTCCTCGGCACCAGGACCGCGAGTGCGAACATCAGCCGGATCTGCGCGGCCGCGCGGGACGCAGGGACCACGGTGACGCTGGACGCTGAGGAGTTCGCGGCGATCGAGCCGACGCTGCGGATCGCGGCCCAGCTGCGGGCGGAGTACGGCGACCTCGGCTGCGTGGTGCAGTCGTCCCTGCGGCGCAGCGAGGCGGACTGCCGCGCGCTGTCCGCGTACGGGACGAGGGTCAGGCTCTGCAAGGGCGCCTACAGCGAGCCAGAAAGCGTCTCCTTCACCTCGCGCCGCGAGGTGGACTCGTCGTACGCGCGCTGCCTGCGGGCGCTGATGAACGGGCCGGGTTACCCGATGCTGGCCACCCACGATCCGCGGCTGATCGAGATCATCGGGTCGCTGGCCCTGCTGACCGGCCGCGGCCCGGACAGTTTCGAGTACCAGATGCTCTACGGCATCCGCCCGGCCGAGCAGCGGCGGCTGGCCAACACCGGCGCGCGGATGCGCGTCTACCTCCCCTACGGCGGTGACTGGTACGCCTACCTGGTGCGCAGGCTCGCGGAACGGCCGGCCAACCTCGCGTTCTTCCTCCGCTCACTGCGGTCGGAAGGGTAGGCATGAGCGAGCTGGAGACGGAGTTCATGATCGCGATCCTGGGTACCGGCAAGATGGGCGAGGCGCTGCTTTCCGGCTTGCTGCGTGCGGGCCGGCCGCCGTCGGCAGTGGTGGCCGCGGCCCGGCGCGAGGAACGGGCGGCCGAGCTGCGCGAGCGTTACGGGGTCCAGGCGGCGGACGCCATCTCGGCCGCGAAGATGGCGGACACCCTGGTCCTGGCGGTCAAGCCGCAGGACATGGGCAGGCTGCTGGACGAGATAGCGCCCGTGGTGCCCGCAGGCACCCTGGTGATCTCGGTCGCGGCCGGGATCACCACGGAGTTCATCGGCCAGCGGCTGACCGGCCAGCTTCCCGTCGTCCGGGTGATGTCGAACACGCCGGTCCTCGTCGACGAGGCGATGAGCGTGATCTCCGCCGGGGCGCACGCCGGCGAGGAGCACCTGCGGCGGGCGGAGGAACTGCTCAGCCCGGTCGGCAAGGTGCTGCGCATTCCCGAGTCGCAGCAAGACGCCGCCACCGCGTTGTCGGGCAGCGGTCCGGCGTATGTGTACTACCTGGTCGAGTCTATGGTGGATGCCGGCATCCTGCTCGGCATGGCGCGCGGCACCGCGCTGGAGATGGTGACCCAGGCCGTCTACGGCGCGGCCACCATGCTCCGCGAATCGGGTGAGCATCCGGTGATCCTGCGCGAGGCCGTGACCTCCCCCGGCGGAACCACGATCTCGGCGATCAGGGAACTGGAGAAGCACGGGGTGCGGGCCGCGTTCCTGGCGGCGATCGAGGCGGCCCGGGACCGCGGCAGGGAACTCGGCGCCAATCTCGGGCAGCAGAGTCTTGGGCAGCAGAGTCTTGGGCAGCAGAGTCTTCGGCCGCAGGGCCTCGGCAAATAGGAGGCAGCAGTGGCGGGCTCACTCACACTGGTCTGGGATGAGGCTCTGACCAAGTACGACTTCGGTCCTGGTCATCCGCTGGCACCGGTGCGGGTCGAGCTGACGATCGCGCTGGCCCGCGAGTTCGGGGTGCTGGCCCGGCCGGAGGTGGCGGTGCTGACTCCGGTCGCCGCCCAGATGACCGAGCTCGAGCTGGTGCACGACGCGGACTACATCGACGCGGTACGCCAGGCCGGCCTGGACGGCCGGGGCAACGGCAGGTACGGGCTCGGCACCCCGGACAACCCGGTTTTCGCGGGTATGCACGAGGCTTCCGCGCTCGTGGCCGGGGCCACGCTCGCCGCGGCCCGCGCGGTCTGGCACGGCGATACCGGGCACGCGGCGAACATCGCGGGCGGCCTGCACCACGCGATGCGCCGGTCGGCCAGCGGCTTCTGCGTCTACAATGACCCGGCCATCGCGATCAGGTGGATGCTGGCCGAGGGCGCGGAGCGGATCGCTTACGTGGACCTCGACGTGCACCACGGGGACGGGGTACAGGCGGCCTTCTACGACGATCCCCGGGTCCTGACCATCAGCCTGCACGAGCACCCGGCCACCCTGTTCCCCGGCACCGGGCTGGCGTCGGAGATCGGTTCGGGCGATGGCCGGGGGTACGCGGTCAACGTGGCGCTGCCCGCGGGCACCGGTGACGCGGGCTGGCTGCGGGCGCTCGACGCGGTGGTGCCGCCGCTGCTGCGCGCGTTCGCGCCCGAGGTGCTGGTCAGCCAGCATGGCTGCGACAGCCACCGGCTCGACCCGCTGGCCAACCTGGAGCTCAGCGTCGACGCGCAGCGGCGTGCCCAGCTGCTGATGCACGACCTGGCGCACGAGATCACCGGCGGCAAGTGGCTGCTCACCGGGGGCGGCGGGTACGAGCTGGTGCAAGTCGTGCCGCGATCGTGGACTCACCTGCTCGCCGTGGCCGCGGGCGAGCCGATCGATCCCGGCCTGCCGGTGCCGGACGCCTGGCGGGCGCTGGCCCTCGAGCGGACCGGTGAGAACGCGCCCACCCGGATGACGGACGGGGCGCCCGCGGAGTTCATTCCGGTCACCGCGGGGATGGATCCCGCCGATCGCGTGGATGCCGCGATCATGAACACGTGCCGTGCCGTATTTGCCCGGCACGGGCTGGTCGCGCCGATGTGAGGGTGATCCAAATGCCCGGGCGGGCGGGTCACCCGGGGTGGTTTTTTACTCAATGTCGTTCTCGTTGCGACAGATGTCAACTGATAACAGGTGAAAGAAGCGCCCGAAACGCGCAGCTCAGCGAGGGGGAGCGAAGATTTCGCCGCGGCGGGCGCGATGTATGCGGCCAAACAGTAACAACAATGAAGCTATGGACGGGGTTGCTCTTTTCTGTGCGGGACTTACCCTGGAGACGTACGTGACTGGTGCGCCGAATCCCGTCAAGTGCTCGGCTTCGTACGGAAGAGGCAACTCGATGGCAAGCGAAACCCCCCTAAGCGACGTCAGATTTCTCACCGTTGCTGAAGTGGCCTTGATCATGCGCGTGTCGAAGATGACCGTGTATCGCCTGGTGCACTCCGGCGAACTAGAAGCGATCCGTGTCGGACGCTCCTTCCGGGTCCCGGAGGCGGCAGTCAACCAGTATCTGAGAGCCGCCTTCGTCGGTACTGGTTGAGCCGGCCCGAGTTCGGGCTGCTCTGGCTAAGCCGGATCCCCGTCGCACGGGGTCCAGCTGGCCTGCGGATGCGTGACGGAACTGACCGCTGTGCGGCCTGGCCGCCGGCGGGACGTTCCCTCTCGCGGTCCCCGGTTCCCCGGGTCGGGGTATGGCCGGGATCGGCCGCCCTAGCACGCCGTTTCGGGGGTAACCTCTAACGTTGGGTGTGTGTCCAGCCGCCCTTACCGGGCGAGCGCGTTGGCGTGCCCGTCATCCGCAGTGCCTAGGAAGGGTGGTCTCGTGGGGTCTGTCATCAAGAAGCGCCGCAAGCGCATGGCCAAGAAGAAGCACCGCAAGCTGCTCAAGAAGACCCGCATCCAGCGCAGGAACAAGAAGTAACGACTCCCTTGGTCCGGGTCCCGGCGCGGCCGGGCATCGGGCACCATAGGGGTTAATGTCTCTTCCCGTCCTGATCGGCTTCGCGGGCGTGCTGGTCGCGGCCGTGGCGACTGGCATGCTCGCTGGGCGGTGCGTCCGCCAACCGCGGATCGTCTTCTTCGTGTGGACGGCCGCGACCCTCGGGCTGACCATCGCGCTCGCGGCGCAGAGCATGGGGTTCGCCAGCGGCTTCGGCTCGGCCACGTTCCGGGCTATCCAGCTGTTCGCGCTCCTGCTGGCGCCGCTGTGGCTCGCCTGGGGCCTGGTCGAGCTGGTCGCGGGATGCGAAGCCGCGCGGTTCGGCATGCGGCTGATTTCCAGCGCGCTGGCCGTGGTGGCTTCGGTCATCCTGGCCACCGACCCGCTCACCGCGCAGCCGTTCAGCAAGTCCTGGCCACTCACCGGCCCGCACTTCCAGCCGATCTCGCATTACGCGCTGGACGTGGTGCAGGCCGTCGCGGTCGTGGCCGTGCTGGTGACCGCGGGCCTGGCCGCGGCGCAGGCCAGGAGCGATCCGCGCTGGCGGTCGGCGATGACGGCGGTCATCCCGGTCGGTCTCGCCGTGTTCATGACGGCCGCGCTGCGCCTGTCGCTCCCGGCCAAGACCGCCTATCCGCTGCTCAGCATGGTGGCGGCGGCGCTCGTATGGTTCGGGGTCAGCAGGGTCTCAGAGCCGCCCTGGCGGGCGGCCGGGGGTGGCGACGTGCGAGGTGGGAGGCGAGACGGCGTGCGGGATGGCAGGGGCAGGTACCGTTCCGGTGACCGGCCCGATGACGACTACTGGCCCGATGACACCTACGGGCCTGCGGACGACTACGTTCCCGATGGCCAGTACGCGACCTATGGCCCGCGTGGTGGCCCGCCCGGGCCCGCACGCCCCCGGGGAACTGGCGACATTCCCGGCGCTGGTCCCGCCGCCAGGACCGCCAGCGGCCGTGACCAGGTTAACGGCCGTGACCAGGTTAACGGCCGTGACCAGGGCAGGCGCGTGAACTCGGGGCCGCAGCCACCGATGCCGCAGTGGCAGGACCGGTATCGCGGATCCGGGCCCGGCGGCCCAGGAGCGGACGAGGCCGCCCTGGCCGGAGGCGAACCCGGCCCGCAGACCAGGACGGGCGCGGCGCCCGCGGCCGCACCCGCCCGGCCGTACGGCCGGATCCTGATCTTCACGCTGCTCGATGACCGGGTCGCCGACTTCGACCGGGTCGCCGAGCAAACGGCGGAGGAGGTCAGCATCGGCGAGCCCGACACCCTGGTGTACGTCATTCACCTGGTGCCGAACGCTCCGATGCAGCGGATCTTCTACGAGATCTACCGGGACCGGGCGGCGTTCGACAGCCACGAGGCCCAGCCGTATATGCAGCGCTTCGTGGCCGAGCGCAGATCGTGCGTGCTCGCGACCAACGTCATCGAGCTGCGGCTTAAATACGCCAAGGTCGCCCCGCTGCCCAACCCGCAGGCGTCCGCTCCGCCGCCAGCCGTGCCAGCTGTGTCGGCGCCGGCCGCGCGGGCGCAGTTGCCCCCCGGCGCGCCGCCACGGCCGCAGCCGTCGCCGGCCGGCCCGCCCGCCGGCGCACGGGGGCTTCCGGGGGCCTCGGGGCCGCAGGGAACCCAGCGACTTCAGCCCTTGCCCCCGGCCCGGCCGCAGCGCCCGGATCCGCAGCGCCCTGATCCACAGCGCCCTGACCCGCGGTGGCCCGACCCGCAGCGCGCGGACCCGCAGCGGTCAGACCAGCAACGCCCCGATTCGCAACGCCCCGAGCGGCAGCGTCCTGACCAGCGGCAGGTGCCGTCGGCGGGCCGCCATTACCGGGGTTAGCCCGGATGCGGACCGGCGGAGCGGCCCCGCGCGGCGGGGAACGGATCACGTTGCTGGCGCGGCCGGGCTGTCACCTGTGTGACGACGCGCGGGCGGTGATCGAGCGGGTGGCCGCCGACCTCGGCGTCGGCTGGGAGGAACGCGATATCACCGCGTCGCCTGATGACATGAAGGAGTACTGGGACAAGATCCCCGTGACCTTGGTCGACGGGGTGCAGGTCGACTTCTGGCGGGTGAGCGAGGCCCGGCTCCGGGCGGCGCTCGCCTGACCAGGGGTCGCCGCGTAGCGGGTGCCTGCCGGGACGGGAGCAGGCCGGACAGCGCCACTTTGTGAATCGATGCACAAAGGCGTACCGTGGACCTACGACGTCGGCTGACGCGGGCTCTTACCGCCGCCTTGATCCCAACCCCGAGAGCCCAACCCCAGGAGCGCTGCCGCGATGCACACTAACGCTATGCCGTCAGAAGCCAGCGGCCATGCTGCGGGCAATGGCCGGACCGAGGCCAACGGCCTGGCAAACGCCAAGGCCAACGGCCAGGGCAGGGTCAACGGTCAGCCAAGAACAGAGGACCAGGCCGAGGTGAACGGGATACCCGAGGCCACGGTGGCGCGGCTGCCGGTATACCTGCGCGCGCTCTACGGCCTGGCCGAACGGGGTATCAGCACCGTGGCCAGCGAGGAACTCGCCGCCGCCGCGGGCGTCAACTCGGCCAAACTGCGCAAGGACCTGTCCCACCTCGGCTCCTACGGCATCCGGGGGGTCGGCTATGACGTCGACTATCTCGTCTACCAGGTGTCCCGGACGCTGGGCCTGACGCAGGACTGGCCGGTGGTCATCGTGGGCGCCGGAAACCTCGGCCGCGCGCTGGCCAACTACGGCGGTTTCGTCTCCCGCGGCTTCACGATCTCCGCCATGCTCGATTCGGACCCGGCTATCGTGGGCAGCAGGATCGCGAGGCTGATCGTCCGGCACGTCGACGAACTCGAAGCCGTGGTGGCCAGGCACAAGGTCGCGATCGGCGTGCTCGCCACCCCGGCCGGGTCCGCGCAGGCCGTCTGCGACCGGCTCGTCGCGGCTGGCGTCACGAGCATTCTCAACTTCGCTCCGCTCGTGCTGAGCGTGCCGGAAGGGGTAGACGTGCGGAAGGTCGACCTGTCGATCGAGCTGCAGATCCTCGCCTTCCACGCCCAGCGCCGGTCCGCGGCCCGGCCGGAATCCCGGCCCGAGGCCACTCCGGGCACTCCGGGTAACCCGGGACATTCTGGCGGCGGGAACCCTAAGGCCGCCGACGGGCGTTCAAGACCTCGGGTAACCCCAGAACTCGCGGCCAAAGGCTAGGCGGTAGACAGGTGAGTGTGCTCGTGGTCGGCCTCAGCCACAAGAGCGCCCCGGTGGCGACCTTGGAGCGGGCCGCGGTAGGCGGTGACACGCTCACCAAGCTGCTCCGCGACGTGGTGCAGGCGGAACCCGTGGCCGAGTCCTTCGTCGTCTCGACCTGCAACCGGGTAGAGGTATACGCCGACGTGGACCGGTTCCACGCGGGCGTCACCGCGATCTGCGAACTGCTCGCGCGGCACTGCGGCGTGCCGCCGCACGAGCTCACCCAGTACCTGTATGTGCACTACGAGGACCGTGCGGTGAGCCATCTGCTCGCGGTGGCCGCCGGGCTTGACTCGATGGTGGTCGGCGAGGACCAGATCCTCGGCCAGGTCCGCTCGGCGGTCAAGCTGGCCGCGGAGCATGGCACGGCCGGCCGGGTGCTCGGCGAGCTTGGCCAGCTCGCGCTGCGCACCGGCAAGCGGGCCCGGGCCGAGACCGGGATCGGCCGGGCCGGCCTCAGCCTGCTGAGCGCGGCGGTCGAGCTGGCCGCGACCAGCCTGGGCCCCGTCGGCCCGGGACCCGATGCGCTCGCCGGACGCGACGTGCTCATCGTCGGAGCCGGCTCGATGAGCGCGCTCGCGGCGGCGACGGCGGCCAGGAGCGGCGCGGCGAGCATCGTCGTGGCCAACCGGACCCGCGAGCACGCCGAGCGGCTGGCCGCGAGCGTGAGCACGACCGTGACCAGGATCGCCGGGCTGGCGGACCTGCCCGCCGCCATGGCCGACGCGGATGTCCTCATCTCCTGCACCGGGGCGGCCGGGCACGTCATCACGCACGACATGGTGTTCGCCGCGCTCACCGCGAGGAAGGCGGCGGCCCCGCTCGTGATCATGGACCTGGCCATGCCGCGCGACGTGGAACCCGCCGCGGCCAGCCTGCCGGGCGTGGTGCTCATCGGCATGGACCAGCTCAGCGAGCACGCCACCGCGATCAGGGACGACGACGTCGCCGCCGTGCGTGCCATCCTCGAGGCCGAACTCGCCGGGTACCAGTCGGCCATGGACGCCGCCCGGGTCGCCCCGACGGTGGTCGCCCTGCGGGCCAAGGCGGCCAAGGTGGTCGACGCCGAGCTGGCCAGGCTGGCTGGCCGGCTGAGCGCCGACGGCCTGTCCGGGCACGCCCTTGATGAAATAGCCCAGACCGTGCGGCGAGTGGTAGACAAGCTATTGCACGCGCCGACAGTACGAGTGAAGGAGCTCGCGGGCTCCCCTGGGGGCGAGGAGTATGCCGCGGCGCTGCGAGTTCTTTTCGATCTCGATCCACGCGCAGTCGAGGCGGTCACCCGGGCCGCCCCGGAGCAGGAGGTGCGCTCGTGAGCGGTAGTCCACGCGGGCACGGCCGTGCGGTGAGGAGGATGCGCGGGTGAAAGAGCAGCTACGGCTCGGTACCCGCCGGAGCCCGATGGCCATCGCGCAGTCCCGCCAGGTGGCCGGCATGATCACCGAGCGGACCGGCCGCCAGGTCGAGATCGTCGGGGTGACGACGCTCGGCGACGTCAGCCGGGCGCAGCTGACCCAGATCGGCGGCACTGGCGTGTTCGTCAGCGCGCTGCGCGAGGCGCTGCTCGGCGGCGACGTGGACCTGGCTGTGCACTCGCTGAAGGACCTGCCGACCGGGCCCGCGGCGGGCGTCGTGCTGGCCGCGGTGCCGTCCCGTGATGACCCGAGGGACGCGCTCGTCGCGCGGGACGGCGCCAAGCTCGCCGATCTCCCCTCCGGCGCCAGGATCGGCACCGGCTCGCCGCGGCGGGCCGCGCAGCTGCTCGGGCTCCGCGCCGACCTGCGCTGCGTCCCGATCCGCGGCAACGCAGGCACCAGGCTGGGCAAGGTGGGCGATGGCGAGCTCGACGGGGTGGTGCTGGCCTACGCCGGCCTGGCCAGGATCGGCTACGCCAACACCGTCACGCAGGTTTTCGAGCCGGACGAGATGCTCCCGGCTCCCGGTCAGGGAGCCCTCGCCGTGGAATGCCGGGACGGTGAGCCCGAGCTGGCGGCACTGCTCGCGGCGGTGACCGACCAGGCGAGCCTGGCCGCGGTGACCGCCGAGCGCAGCCTGCTCGAGGCGCTCGAGGCCGGCTGCAGCGCCCCCATCGGGGCGTACGCGGCGGTGGCCCCCGCGGGGGGGTCTGGGGCCACCGGGGTCTGGGGTGTCCCCAGGGGGCAGAGTGTCCCCCCGGGCCAGCATGTGCAGCTGCGGATGCGGGCCGCCGTCATGAGTACCGACGGAAGCCGCGTGCTGCGCGCGCACGGCAGCGCGCCAGGCGCCGACGCCCGGCAACTCGGCCGCGATCTCGCGGCAGAGCTGCTGCGGTCCGGGGCTTCAGATCTCATCGCGGTGCCGCAGGCACCGATCGGCCGGGAATTGGAACAGCAGGAATGATGCGCAGTGAGCGTTAACCAGCGCTCACCAGGGCAGGGAGCAATCATGCACGGAGCAACCGAAGCCGAGGAGCAGCCGCCGGCCGGATGGGTCGCGCTGGCCGGGGCGGGCCCCGGCGACGAAGGGCTGCTGACGGTGCGGGCGGCCGAGCTGCTCCGCCAGGCCGGCCTGGTCGTCGCCGGAGCCGACCTGGAGCCGGTCGCGCGACGCTACATGAGCCAGGACGCCGCGCTGACCGATCCCGCGGACGGGGCGGGATCCGCCCGCACTCTGGTGCAGACGGCGAAGAACGGCCAGCTCGCGGTGCGGCTGTTCAACGGCGATCCGCTGCTGAGCGGCGCGATCGGTGACGCCGAGGCGTGCGCCAAGGCGGGCGTCAGGTTCGAGATCGTGCCCGGCGTGCCCGCGGCTACCGCGGTCCCGGCCTACGCGGGCATCCCGCTGGCCAGCGAGCGCAACGGCGAGGTGCGCATCATCCACGCCGCCGAGGCCAGCCAGCTGGCGTACAGCCCGGCCACGCTGGTCGTACTGGGCGCGGACGCGGCCCCGGCCGACCTGGGCAAGATGCTGATCGCGGCGGGCTGGCCGGAAGGCACCCGGATCGCCATCACCTGGGACGGCACGACCAGCGCGCAGCAGACGGTGGTCTCCACCCTCGGCCGCGTCGGGCCCGACCTGAAGGCGGCCGGGGTGTCCCTGGCCAACACCAGGGGCTCAGCCATCGCCGTGGTGGGTGAGGCGGTGGCGGCCAGGGACCGGCTGTCATGGTTCGAGACCAAGCCGTTGTTCGGCTGGCGGGTCCTGGTGCCGCGGACCAAGGAGCAGGCCGCCGTGGTGTCGCAGCGCCTGCGCGAGTACGGCGCCGTCCCGGAAGAGGTGCCGACGATCGCGGTCGAGCCGCCGCGGACGCCGCAGCAGATGGAGCGCGCGGTCAAGGGGCTGGTCACCGGCCGGTACCAGTGGGTGGCCTTCACCTCGGCGAACGCGGTTCGCGCGGTGCGGGAGCGGTTCGAGGAGTACGGCCTGGACGCCCGGGCGTTCGCCGGCGTGAAGGTCGCCGCCGTCGGCGAGCAGACGGCGGCGGCGCTGCTCGAGTTCGGCATCCGGCCGGACCTGGTGCCCGATTCAGACCAGTCGGCCGAAGGCCTGGCCGCGGTCTGGCCGCCGTACGACGACCTGCTCGACCCGATCAACCGGGTGCTGCTGCCACGCGCGGACATCGCGACCGAGACGCTGCTGGCGCGGCTGATCGACCTCGGCTGGGAGGTCGAGGACGTGACCGCGTACCGCACGGTGCGCGCGGCGCCGCCGCCCGCGCCGGTCCGCGAGGCGATCAAGGGCGGCGGATTCGACGCCGTGCTGTTCACCTCGTCCTCCACCGTGCGGAACCTGGTCGGCATCGCGGGCAAGCCGCACGCGGTCACGGTGATCGGGGTGATCGGCCCGCAGACCGCCAAGACCGCGGCCGAGTTCGGGCTGCGCGTCGACGTGACCGCGCCCAAGCCGTCGATGGCGGCGCTGGTCGACGCCCTGGCCGAGTACGGCGCTGGCCTGCGGGACGCGGCCCAGCAGGCGGGGGAACCCCTCCGGCGGCCGAGCGAGCGCCGCCGCGGCGCCCGCCGCCGGCTGCGCTGAAAACGGCCCGAAGATACCGGGAGATACGGCAAGGTACGGAGATATGAACGCTGGATTCCCCCTGGCACGTCCCCGGCGGCTGCGCCGGACGCCTGCCCTGCGCAGGCTCGTGGCCGAGACCTCGCTGCGCCCGGGCGACCTGGTGCTGCCCGTATTCATCAAGGAAGGCATCACCGAGCCGCAGCCGATCGGCTCGATGCCCGGCGTCGTCCAGCACACCAGGGACAGCCTGCGCAAGGCGGCCGCGGAGGCGGCGGCCGCGGGCGTGGGCGGGCTGATCGTGTTCGGCGTCCCCGCGGTCAAGGACGGCCGGGGCTCGGCCGCCGACGACCCGGCCGGCATCTCCCAGCTCGCGCTGGCCGACCTGCGCGACGAGGTCGGCGACGCCTGCGTGATCATGGCCGACCTGTGCATGTGCGAGTACACCGACCACGGCCACTGCGGCCTGCTCACGCCGGACGGTGACGTCAGCAACGACACCACCCTCGAGCGCTACGCCGCGATCGCCGTCGCCCAGGCGGACGCGGGCGCGCACCTGGTCGCGCCGAGCGGGATGATGGACGGCCAGGTGGCGGCGATCAGGGCGGCGCTCGACGGCGCGGGGCACGGCGACGTCGGAGTCTGCGCCTATTCGGCCAAGTACGCGTCCGGCTTCTACGGCCCGTTCCGCGAGGCCGCGGAGGGCGCGCCGGCGTTCGGTGACCGGGCTAGCCACCAGCAGGATCCGGCCAACGCGGTCGAGGCGCTCCGTGAGGTGGCGCTGGACATCGGCGAGGGCGCCGACATGGTGATGATCAAGCCGGCCCTCGCCTACCTGGACATCATCAGGCGGGTCGCCGATTCGGTGACCGTGCCGGTGGCGGCGTACCAGGTCAGCGGCGAGTTCGCGATGGTCGAGGCGGCGGCCGCCCGCGGCTGGCTGGACCGGGACCGGATCATTTCCGAGACGCTCACCGCGATCCGCCGGGCCGGCGCGAGCGTCATCCTGACCTACTGGGCGGCCGAGGTAGCCCGTCGGCTGGGCAGCTGACCGCGCTGGTTCCCACCTAGCAAACTGTGACCATATCGGGGTCATACCTAGGTCAATGGGCCGAACGGCCCGTGGCTCGTGCCCTACGATAGGTAACAGGGATAATCAGGTAGTGATACCCAGTCTCGTTCGGTATCTGCTGTATCTCGCGCGCAGGCCAGAGCCGGTCCGTACGGTCCGCTAGCCGCGCGCGGCAGCCAACGGCAGCCAGCCAGCGGCAGCCAGCTAACGACAGGAGCACAGGGGCCTATGGTCGACGTGGTGCGGCGCCGAGGGGCAAGGGGCCGCGGCCGGGCGGCGGAACGTTTCCAGCCGTTCGGCGACGTGGCGGCACAGTACGCGTCCATGGGCTGGCCGGTGTGCCTCGGGGCCCATCCCGACCAACGCAAGCGCGTCGCGAGGGAACCGGGCCGCGCCTGCTCGTGTGACCGGGTGGGGTGCCCCGCGCCGGGCGCGCATCCGGTGTCCGCCGCCTGGCAGATGCAGGCGACCGTAGACCTGAACGTAATCCAGAGCTGGTGGGAAACCCGGCCGGAGGCGAACGTGATCCTCGTCACCGGCCGGGTTTTTGACGTTTTGGACGTGCCCGCGGCGGCCGGTTTCTCGGCCCTCGGCCAGCTGGAGGCGGCCGGGGTGGCCGTCGGCCCGGTCGCCGTGCTCGGCCAGGACCGGATGCTGTTCTTCGTGGTGACGAGGGGCTCGCCCACCGACGAAGACGAGTGGTGGTCATGCGGGCTTGACTGCGAGCCAGAAAAAAGTGTCGTGGCAGGCCTGCGCTGGCACTGCCGGGACAGCTACGTGCTGGCCCCGCCGTCTCCCTACGCGGGCGGCCTGGCCGCGCGCTGGCTGCGCCCGCCGCAGGAGCATCCGCTGCCGGACGCGCTGCGGCTGCTTGAGTACATCGTCGACGCGTGCGAGGCCTAGCTTGTCCGAGAGCAGTGAGTCGCTGTTCGCCCGCGCGCGTCAGGTGATCCCCGGCGGGGTGAACTCCCCGGTGCGCGCGTTCGGTTCGGTCGGCGGCGTGCCCCGGTTCATGGTCCGCGGCTCCGGGCCCTACCTGACCGACGTGGACGGGCGCGAGTACGTCGACCTGGTGTGCTCGTGGGGCCCGATGATCCTCGGGCACGCGCATCCGGCGGTGGTGTCCGCCATCTCCGCGGCGCTGGCGGACGGTACCTCCTTCGGGACGGCCACGCCGGGCGAGGTGCTGCTGGCCGAGGAGATCGTCGCACGCGCCCCGGTGGAGCAGGTCCGGCTGGTCAATTCGGGCACCGAGGCGACGATGTCCGCCGTCCGGCTGGCCCGCGGGTTCACCGGCCGTTCCCTGGTCGTCAAGTTCGCCGGGTGCTACCACGGGCACGTGGACGCGCTGCTCGCGGCCGCGGGTTCCGGCGTGGCGACATTCGGGCTGCCCGACTCGCCCGGCGTCACCGGGGCCGCCGCCGGGGACACCATCGTGCTGCCCTACAACGACGTCGACGCCGTGTCCGCGGTGTTCGCCGAGCGCGGCTCGTCGATCGCCTGCGTCATCACCGAGGCGTGCCCCGCGAACATGGGGATCGTGCCGCCCGCGCCCGGGTTCAACGCGTTGCTGGCGTCTTTGTGCCGCTCGGCCGGGGCCCTGCTGATCATGGACGAGGTGCTGACCGGGTTCCGGGTGTCCGCGTCGGGCTGGTACGGCGTCGACGGCGTAGCCGGCGATCTGGTGACGTTCGGCAAGGTGATGGGCGGCGGGCTGCCTTGCGCGGCCTTCGGCGGACGTGCCTCGATCATGTCACGGCTCGCGCCGGCCGGGCCGGTCTACCAGGCCGGCACGCTGTCCGGTAACCCGCTGGCCGTCGCGGCCGGGCTCGCTACCCTGCGGTCGTGCACCGCGGAGGTGTACGCGCGGGTGGACGCCGCTGCCGCCGCCATCGCGAAGCTGGCCTCCTCGGCGCTCAGCGCCGTCGGTGTCCCGTTCTGGATTTCAGAAGCAGGGAGTCTGTTCTCGGTGTTCCTCGGCCGGACGGAGCCGGTTCGCTCGTTCGCCGACGCCAAGGAGCAGTCGCCCGCCGCCTACGCCGCGTTCTTCCACGCGATGCTCGACCGGGGCGTCTACCTGCCGCCGTCGCCGTATGAGGCATGGTTCGTCTCCGCCGCTCATGACGACGCGGCTTTGGGGCGCATCGCCGACGCCCTGCCTGCCGCGGCCGAGGCCGCCGCCGCGGCGCTTAGCGCCTAATTTCCCGCCGGCGCTAGGTAAGCTGGCCGGGCTATGTCCGACACAACCATCGTCCACCTGCTCAGGCACGGCGAGGTGGAAAACCCGGCCGGCATCATCTACGGCCGCCTGCCTGGATACCACCTGTCCGCGAACGGCCGCTCGATGGCCAGCGCCGCGGCGGATTATTTCGCCGAACGATCGGTGGTGGCACTTTTCTGCTCTCCGCTCGAGCGGGCCCAGGAGACGGCGCGCCCGGTGGCGGAGCGGCTCGGGCTCGACATCGTGACCGACGACCGGCTGATCGAGTCATGGAACCATTTCGAGGGCATGAAGTTCGGCGTGGGCGACGGGTCGCTGCGCCGCCCGGCGCACTGGCGGTACCTGATCAACCCGTTCCGGCCGTCCTGGGGCGAGCCATACCAGGACGTCGCGGCCAGGATGCTCGCCATGATGGCGACCGCGCGGGAAGCCGCGGCGGGCGCCGAAGCGGTGTGCGTCAGCCACCAGCTGCCGATCTGGGTGACCCGGCGGATGACCGAACGCAAACGGCTGTGGCATAACCCGACCACGCGGGAGTGCGCGCTGGGCAGCGTGACCAGCTTCACCTATTCGGGTGACCGGCTCACCGGGGTTTACTACACGGTGCCGGCCCGGAGACAGGTCACCCAGGGCGATGCGGCACAATAGTGCGGTACTACCCCCTGTAGGAGATCGCAAGGGTCACCCGTGCTGAGCCCCGTGTTGAGAGCCCCGTGGTTGAGAGCCAGGCGCCGCACGGTCGTGTTGGCGGCGGCCGTACTCGCCGGGGTGCTGCTGGCCGTGGCGCTGGTGGCCGGGTGGGCCGGCGGCGGCAGCAGCGGCGTGAGCTATGTCGGCGGCAACGACAGCGCGGTGCTGTACGCGGCCGGGCACCGCCCGTTGGCGCCGGACTTCTCTTCGACCACGCTGACCGGCACCCCGGTGCACTTCTCCTCCTATCGCGGCAAGGTGGTCGTCCTCAACTTCTGGGGATCGTGGTGCGATCCGTGCCGCGCGGAGGCCCCGACGCTGGCGCTGGTGGCCAAGCAGTACCAGCCGGCGGGCGTGGTCTTCCTCGGCGTGGACGAGCGTGATACGACGGCCAGCGCCGAGGCGTTCACCCGCAACTTCGGCATCACGTACCCGAGCCTGAGCGATCCCAGCCAGGAGATCGCCCTCGATTTCACCGCCGTGGTCCCGCTCGAGGGAACCCCGACCACGCTGGTGATCGACCGCACCGGGCATATCGCCGGCGCGGTCTTCGACTCGGCGACTTATCCGGAACTTACCGCGGTCATCACGAGCGTCACCGGGAAGGCGGGGGGATAGCGGTGGTGAGCCGATGACAGATGTGCGTGCGCCGGAGACGGATCCCTTCGACCCGGCGGCCGAAGCGGACGACCAGCCGGCCACGGGCCCGGCGTCGCCAGGCGGCAGTGCGTTCGGGCTTGCCGACTGGCTGAAATGGGTGTGGCGGCAGCTCACCTCGATGCGGATCGCGCTGGTCCTGCTGTTCCTGCTGGCCCTGGGCAGCGTGCCCGGGTCGATGCTGCCGCAGCAGGGCACCAACCCGGCCGGCGTGCAGCAGTACTACGCGTCCCATCCGGCCCTGGCGCCCTGGCTGAACCACCTCGGGCTCTTCAACGTCTTCGGCGCGCCCTGGTTCGCCGCCATCTACCTGCTGCTGTTCGCCTCCCTGGTCGGCTGCGTGGTGCCGCGCACCTTCCGGCTGGCCGGATCGGCGCGCACGCTGCCACCACGGGCGCCGCGCAACCTGGCCAGGCTGCCCAGGTCCGCCGAGTACGCCACCGCCCTGCCGCCCGCCGAGGCGGTCGAGGTGGCGGCCCGGGTGCTGTCCGGTCACGGATTCCGGCTCCGTCGTCCCGTTGAGCCCGCTGACCCGGCCGATGGCGGCCACTGGGTGTCGGCGGAGAAGGGCTACCTCAGGGAAGCCGGCAACCTGCTCTTCCATTTGGCGCTGCTCGGCGTGCTGGTGTCGGTCGCGCTCGGCGGCCTGTTCGGCTACAAGGCCGACCGGCTGCTGGTGCAGGGCGACACCTTCGCCGACACCGCGAGCGCGCTCGATGAGTTCTACCCGGGCCGGTTCGTCACCGCCGCCGATCTCGGCCCGTTCACGATCACGCTGAACACGTTCGACGCCAGCTACATCTCCTCCGGTTCGCAGCGCGGCCAGCCGTCCGCGTTCGACGCGCAGATCAGCTACACCGAGCAGCCGGGCGGGCCGACCCGGGCCGGCCAGCTGGAGGTCAACAGCCCGCTGTCGATCGACGGGGCGAAGGTGTACCTGATCGGTCACGGGTACGCGCCGGAGTTCCGGGTCACCGATGCCCGCGGGCAGGTGGTGTACAACGCGGCGACGCCCTTCATCTCCTCACCGTCGGGGAACTTCCTTTCCGAGGGCGTGGTGAAGGTGCCCGACGCCCAGCCGGAACAGCTCGGCTTCACCGGCGTCTTCGTGCCGACCGCGGTGGACGTCGGCGGCACGCTCGAGTCGGTGTTCCCCGCCGCCGACAACCCGGTGGTGAGCCTGATCGCCTACGCCGGGAACCTGGGCATGAACACCGGGGTGCCGCAGTCGGTCTACCAGCTGGACACCAGCGGAATGCAGCGGCTCACGGCCAACCCGCAGGTGCTGCTGCCGGGCCAGTCGCTGAAGCTGCCCGGCGGCCGGGGCACGATCACGTTCACCGGCTACGTTCCGTGGGTGAGCCTGGCTATCACGCATGACCCGGGCCAGCTGCCCGCCCTGATCTGCGGCATCGCCGCCCTAGGCGGGCTGCTGCTCTCGTTCATGATCCGCCGCAGGCGGGTCTTCGTCCGGGCCCGCTCCGGTGGGCACGGCACCGTGGTGCAGGTCGGCGGCCTGGCCCGCACCGACGCCAGCGGCGGTTTCGAGGCCGAATTCGCCACCTTGGCCGCCGAGCTCAGATCGGCCCACGAACAAGCCGGTGCCCATCAGCCGGCCGCACACCATCAACAAGAGGGAGAGTGAGGGGCCATGCCCGTCAACGTTGCCCTGGGCCACGTCAGTAACGCCTTCCTGATCGCGGCGCTGGTCATCTACTCCCTGTCAGTGGTCGCGTTCGCCGGCGATTTCGCCTTCGGACGGCCGCGGCGGGCCGCGGTGGCTCGCGCGGAGCAGGCGCAGGACCGCGCCACCGCCCTGGCCGCGGTCGGCGCGGCCAGCAGCACGGCCCCGGCTCTTCCCGAAGCGGCTGAGCCGGCGCAGGCTCCCGGGGCGCCGGCGGACGGGCCCGCGAGCGGCGCCGCGGGCGTGGCCGCGGGCGGCGCCGACTCAATGCCTGAGCTTGCGGTTCCCTTGCCGCGCGCCATCCGTGAGGCCGGCCGCTGGGTGCAGACGGCCCTGGCGCTCAGCCTGGCCGGGGTACTGGCTCATACCGCGGCTGTCATCACCCGCGGGCTGGCGGTGCACCGGGCGCCTTGGGGCAACATGTACGAGTTCGTCACCGCCCTGACCTGCGTCGCCGCGATCTTCTTCCTGTTCGTGATGATCCGCTACCGGGCCTGGACCCTCGGCGTTTTCGTCATGGGCGCGGTGGTGATCACGCTGGGGCTCGCCGAGACGCTCATCTACACCACGGCCGGGGAGCTCGTCCCGGCCCTGCAGTCGTACTGGCTGGATATCCACGTCACCGCGATGACCCTGGCGACCGGCATCTTCTTCGTCGCCGCGGTGCTCGGCTTCGTCTACCTGTGGGTGGACAGGTACACCAGGCGGGTGGCGGACGGCCGGGCCGCGCCGGGCAACGGGATCATCCGCAAGCTGCCCAGCATCGAGCAGCTCGACCGGCTCACCTACCGGACCGTCGTATTCGGGTTCCCGGTCTGGACGTTCGGCGTCATCGCGGGCGCGATCTGGGCCGACCAGGCCTGGGGCCGGTACTGGGGCTGGGACCCGGTGGAAACCTGGGCCTTCATCACCTGGGTGCTCTACGCCGCGTTCCTGCACGCCAGGGCCACCGCGGGCTGGCGCGGCCGCCGGGCGCACTACATCCAGCTGCTCGGCTTCACCAGCCTGATCTTCAACATCCTGGTCGTGCAGGTGTTCATCGCCGGATTGCACTCCTACGCCGGCGTGAGCTGAACCGGGTCGGCGGCGGGTGCCTCAGACCTCTTCGCCGGCCTGCGAATTACCCTGGATCGCGCGGTCAAGCGCACGCAGGAACTCCGGGTCGTCGTCCGGCCCCTTGGGCGCGGCCCGGCCGGTGTCGGCCACCCTGGCCCGTCCGGCCGGATGACGTGCTACCGCGTCGTCCGCGTCGGTCCATCGGGCGGTTTGAAAGTACTCGTCACCCAGGCTGTCCGGGTCCCAGCGCGGCATCGGCGCGAACGGAGCGGATGAGTTGCGGGCCGCCTGCCTGACGATGAGCCAGGCGATGGCCCCACCGATGAACGTCACGGTGATGACGACGATCCAGGTCGGCTTGGGCATGCCCTGGAACTCCGAGGCCGGGGTGAGTATGGCGTCTGTCAGGCAGTAAAGCCAGAAGCCTGTCATGAACAGGGTAAATAGGGCGACAGACAGCAACATGGCGGAAAGCCTAACCTCAGGCATCCAGGCCACGGGGCGAAATAGGTCAAGTTTATGCCGGTTCGTCACCACCAGGTATTGGGCGCATCAGGTGACGGGGCGGGCGAACTCGGCATACGCTGGCCGTCAGGGCAACAGGGCAGGAGAACGGGTACATGCGGCTAAGGCTGTTCGACCGCATCCGCCGACTCGCTCATTTCCGCAGGCCACCGGCTGATGCGGCGGGGGTTCCTGGTACGCAGGGCAGGCATCGCCGCGATCGGACCCGCGGGTCCGCAACGACTCCCGGCTCGCTGAGCTTTCCTGGCGGGCCCGATTATCCCGGCGGGGCTGACCCGGCTCGCGGCCGCGCCCCCGCGTCCGGGGAATGGCCTGCGCCCGGTGGCCCGCCCGGCGAGCTGGCGCATACCGCCTCACCCTGGCCGGGCAGTTCACCGGTACCAGGAGCACCGGTCGCGCCGGGTACTCCGGCGGGACCGGGCGATCCAGCCGGGTCGCGGGCCGATCCGCGGGTAAGCGGAACCCGCCGGGACGCCGGGGCGTCCGCGGTGCGCGCCGGGGCCGCCCGGGCGCGGATCCGTGCGGCGCCGCAGGATGCCGCCGCGGTCGGCATGGGCGAGGCCACGGGACCGGTGGCAGCGGCGCCCGGTACGAGGACGCGCCGGTACGAAGCGGCTGAGCCGAGCCTGGCGCAGTCCCCAACGGGCCTGTCGGATACCCAGGCGGCCGAGCTGGCCCGGGTCGCGACCGGCGTCCCGCGTCAGCCTGACGGCACCGGGCGATCGTCCCGGCGGCCCGGCGGGGCGGCCTCGCACGCCGGGCTGCCCTACGCACCCGCGCATCCCCGGGAACGGCAGCGGGCTCCGGACGGCCGCAGGCACTGCGGCTCGATCGAGGCCATCCTGTGGCGGCAATGGGACCCGGCGTCGCCGCCGCCCCGGGAGGTGGTGGCGGCCGTCGACCGGCTGGCCGAACTTCCCGAGCGAATCAAGGAAAGGCTGGCCGACGGCCTCGACGCGATCTTCATCGGGCCCGGCGGCGTCCCGGAACTCGACGACATGACCAGCCTGCGCGGCGTCCCGCTGCCTTCCGGGCGGGCCTCGTGGGATGCCTGCGCGGGTGCCTACGGCGAACGCAAGATCGTGGTCGGCTCCCGGCCGTCTCCGACTCCGGACGTGATGTGCCACGAGGTCGGGCACGCGCTTGATGATCTCGACAGCCCGCAAGGTAAATGGCAATCTGACTCAGCGGAGTTCCGCATGCTCTACGATCAGTGCCAGCCACATTTCGCCAGTGATTTCCACCGTCAGCCGGGTGGCCTCGGGCGCAAGGAGTTTTTCGCGGACGCGTTCGCCGCCATCGCGTCCAGGCAGCGGCCGGCCCTGGTGGACATGCTGAGCGGGGATACACGGACTGCACTGCGGGTCATGCTGTATTTCAACCGGCGCTATGGCATCTAAGGTGATCAGCGATGTTTGTCATACGACTGCCGAACGGGAACCTCATGGTCCCGCAGACCGCGACGGGAAACGACGGGCGTATCCTCGGCGACGTGTACGTGGAGATCGGGCCGCAGGACGCGGACTACTCCCGGCTAGCCGCCCAGGCGCTGACTCCCGAAGAAGCCGAGCAGCGCCGTGACCGGTGGCGGCGCGACGACGAGGCCCTGCGCCAGGAGTTCCTTGAGTTCGCGAGGCTGAACGGCGAGCACACATGGCAGGACACCGCCGAAGGCGACGAGTCCTGAGGCCGCGAAACCGCACGCCATCTAGGGCACCGACGAGGCGCCCGAACATTTGAGGAACCCCCCACAGAGCCCCCTGGAACCCTCACCCGAAGGAAACCCCCGTAAACCGGAGAGACCGCGGGTGGTCTCATCCGCTCGGGGGTGGTCAGGCCGCCGGGTGGCCTTGCGGTTGCGGTGATGGTTCGCTGTCGCCCCGCAGCAGGGCCCGTACTTCAGACTCGCGGAACCTGCGGTGTCCACCCGGGGTTCGGATGCTCGTGATGCGCCCGGAGGCCGCCCAGCGGGTGACGGTCTTCGGATCCACCCGGAACAGTGTGGCCACTTCTCCCGGCGTGAGGAGGCGCTCGTTGTTGCCGTCCACGTTCAGTCTCCTCCGACTGTCTCCCTTGAGCCTCTGATCAGAATGTCCCTCTAGTTTGGCGCTGAACGAGTACTTTCTACCTAGATTTCTGGAAATTAGCTCGGCGTTTCGCGGACGACTTGGCAATTTATAGTAGTTACGGCATGACAATCGGTAATAAACGCACGAGTTAGCAGGTGTTACGCAAGGCTCTGCAGTCGCATCCAGACCGCCGCCGCGGGCCAGCTGACGCTGGCGCATGGGGGCGGGAAGGCCGCGGGAACCAGCACGAGGGGTGGCGGTATGAGCGGTGGGCTCACCGGAGCAGGAACCGGGCTGGTCAGCCTGGCCGAGAAACGAGACGCGGCCCGCCGGCTCTAGATGGTGGCGGTCCGCACGCCGCAGATCCCGGTCGACAGGCTCGAGCCGC
>JBKQQQ010000655.1:0-11961 GCA_052144275.1 Streptosporangiaceae bacterium | reverse complement strand
TGCACCGCGTCCAGCCGCAGCCCGTCCAGGTGGTAGTCGCGCAGCCACATCAGCGCGTTGCCGATGAGGTACGCGCGTACCACATCGGACCCGGGCTGGTCCAGGTTTACCGCCGGGCCCCACGGCGTCACGTGGGCCTCGGTGAAATACGGCCCGAAGTCGCCCAGCCGGTTGCCGATGCCGACGTGGTTGTACACCACGTCGAGCAGTACGGCCAGGCCGCGCTCGTGGCAGGCATCGGCGAACCGCTTGAGCCCGTCGGGGCCGCCGTAAGGCTCGTGCACCGCCCACAGGTTGATCCCGTCGTAGCCCCACCCGTGGCGGCCGGGGAACGCGGCCACCGGCATCAGCTCCACCGCGTGTACGCCGAGGTCACGCAGGTGGTCCAGCCGCCCGACGGCGGCGTCGAAGGTGCCCTCGGCGGTGAACGTGCCGACGTGCAGCTCGTAGATGACCGAGCCGTGCAGCGCGCCGCCGCGCCACCTGGAGTCCGTCCAGCGGAAGGCGGCGTGATCGTAGGTGCGGCTCAGGCCCTTGATGCCGAACGGCTGCCGCAGGGACCGCGGGTCAGGCAGCGGCTCGTCGTCGTCCAGCCGGAACCCGTAGTCGATGCCGGCGGCCACGTCCGGCACGTCCGCGGTCCACCAGCCCGCGCCGGTACCCGCGTTTTCCTGGCTCATCGGATACCGCTGGCCCGCGACCTCCACCTCGGCCTTGCCCGCGGCGGGCGCCCAGACGCTGAACGCGGTCAACGCAGGCTGCCGTCCGCGCGCCGCTCCTGCTCCATCTCGTAGACCCGGTCCGGGACGAGCAACGCCACCGGAAGCCGCCTGGTCAGCTCGGAAAGCGGCGGCCGCAAGCCGGCGTGCCTGATTCCGGTCAGCACGTCCCGCCAGTGCAGTTCGGGCAGCGGCAGGGCGGTGTCCGCCCAGCCGCCGCGCCGCCGCAGCCCGGCGGGCAGCCGGGTGACGACGGTGACCGCGTGGCCGCCGCGCAGGAAGGCGAACGCATGCTCGGCGGCCGGCCCTTCGCTCGCCAGCGGGGTGTAACTCCCGGCGAACCAGTCCGGGTGATCGCGCCGCAGCCACAGCGCCCGGGAGGTCACCAGCAACTTCTCCGCGTCCAGGCCGACCGCCTGGTCCGGGGCGGCCGCAAGCGCGGCCAGCAGCCGCCGGCGGCGCTGGTAGTCGACCGGCCGGCGGTTGTCCGGGTCCACCAGAGAGAGGCCGGTAAGTTCGCAGCCCTGGTAGACGTCGGCCACCCCGGGCATGGTGAGCTGCACCAGCTTCGCGCCGAGGGTGTTCACCCGGGCGTCCGGCGCGATCTTGGCCACGAAACCGGCGATGGCGGCGGTCAGTTCGGGATCGCCGAGCACGGCGTCGGCCAGGCCGAGCACCGCCGACTCATAGCCCGCCCGGCGTACCGTCCAGGACGTCCGCGTCTTGGCCTCGTGCATCGCCTTGCCGAGGTATTCGCCCAGGCGTTCGGGCCCGATCAGCCAGGCTCCGACCAGGGTCTGCCACATCAGGTACTCAAGATCGGGCTCCGGGGCCCGCTCCGTGGCCTCGGCCGCGGTGCCGTCCGTGAGCCACCTGGCCAGCCCGTGCCACTCGGCCACCTGGTGTCCCCACTCCTGCGGCCATTCGGCCAGCACGGCCAGCCGGGCCCGGACATCTTCCTGCCGTTTGGTGTCGTGCGTGGACAGCGTGGTCAAGGTGAACGGCCAGCGCCGGGCCAGGCGGCCGGCGGCAGCGTGGAACTCGGCCGGGCTGATCCCGAAGATGTCCGGGCTGCCGCCCACCTCGTTCAGCGCGGCCAGCCGCGACCAGCGGTAGAACGCGGTGTCCTCCACGCCCTTGGCCAGCACCGGGCCGGTGGTCTGGCCGAACCGCACGATCAGCTCGTCCCGCGCGGCCTGCCGGGCCGCGTCAGAGGTCACCTCGCCCAGCCCGAGCACGGCGACTCGTATCGCGTCCAGGGCCGGGTGCAGGCGCTCGTCCAGGCCGTCCCGGGCCGCCGTGGTGGCCGCGGTCACCGCCGCCGCCGCGGCGGCGGACGGCGGCTCGCCTGGGGTTACGTAGGCCCGGTACACGCCGAAGTCGGCCAGCACGGCGACCAGCACGTCATGCAGGTCCGCGGCGGTAAAACCGTCCAGGGCCGGGTAGCCGGCCCGGGAGAACAGCCGGGTCAGCCGGGACAGCTCAGCGGCGAAGGTGCCGTCGGCGATGTCGTGCTTGGCGTCCCGCTCCACCTCGGCGAAACCCTGCTTTCCGCCGGTGAACCGGACGTATTCCTCGGTCAGCGGCATGTCCCCGGCCGGGTCCGTGAACAGCCCGCCGACCAGGGCGACGGTGTCATATCCGGTGGTGCCCGCGCACGGCCAGTCGGGCAGTTCCTCGCCAGGAGCCAGGATCTTCTCCACCACTACCCAGGCACCGCCGGTCTCGGTGGCCAGCCGGGCGAGGTAGCCGCGCGGGTCGGCCAGCCCGTCGGGATGATCCACCCGCAGGCCGTCGATCAGGCCCTCGCGCAGCAGGCGGAGCAGCACCTGGTGGGTGGCGGCGAAGACACCGGGATCCTCGACTCTGATCGCGATGAGCTCGTCGACGTCGAAGAACCGCCGGTAGTTGAGCTGGGTGGCCGCGTCGCGGGCGTCGGTGAGCCGGTAGTGCTGCTGGGCGAGCAGCACGCCCATGGGCAGGTCGGCGACGCCGTCCCGGAGCGGCAGCACGTGGTCGAAATAGCGCAGCACCGGCCCGCGGTGACCGGGGTTCTCCGGGTTCCTCGGGGCCGTGTCGATGATGAGATCGCTCAGGCACTCCTCGAGCGGCCCGGCCAGGATGGGCATCAGCAGCGTGCCCTCCTGCGCGTCCCAGTCGATGTCGAACCAGTGCGCGAACTCTGATTGCCGGCCCTGGTAGAGCACCGACCACAGCTGCCGGTTGAGCGATTCCGGGGTCGGCCGGGCCATGTGGTTGGGCACGATGTCGACCACGACCCCGAGGCCATGCCGGTGGAACTCGTCCGCCATCTCGCGGAACGCGGGCTCCCCGCCGAGGTCGGTGGAGATCCGCGAATGATCCACCACGTCGTACCCGTGCGGCGAGCCCGGATTGGCCTGCAGGATCGGCGACAGGTAGACGTGCGTCACGCCCAGCGCGGCCAGGTAGCCGGCCTGCTCGGCGGCCTGGCCGAACCCGAAGCTGTCCCGCAGCTGCAGCCGGTAGGTGGACACCGGGGCGCTCTGCCGATTCCCGGGCCCGTTCCCGGGCCCGTTCCCGGGCCCGTTCCCCGGGCCATTGGCGCGGCTGGCCGCGAACCCGGTTGGGGACTCAGCCACGGCGCAGCAACTGCAGGGAGTGGTTGATCACGGTCATCGCGTCTCCCGGCTTGACGGGATTCTCGTCGGCAAAGTCCGTCGCGGCGAACGCCGTGTCCAGCACCTTGGACCACCGCGTCCCGTAGCGGCGCGGCGGGATGACGAACTGCAGGTCATCGTCGCTGGCGTTGAACAGCAGCAGGAAGGAGTCGTCCTGCACTCGCTCGCCCCGCCGGTCCGGCTCGCTGATCGCCCGGCCGTTCAGGAACACCGTCAGCGACTTGGCGAACCCCGCGTCCCAGTCCTCGTCGGTCATCTCCTCGCCCGCCAGCGTGAACCAGCCGATGTCGCCGATCCGGTTACGGCCGCCGCGGATCGCCTGGCCGCGGAAGAACCTGCGGCGGCGGAAGACGGCGTGGTCGGCCCGGAGCCGGATGAGCGTGCGGACGTAGTCGAACAGCGCCTGGTCCTCTTCGGCCCGGACCGCCCAGTCCATCCAGGAGATCTCGTTGTCCTGGCAGTAGGCGTTGTTGTTGCCCCGCTGGGTGCGCCCCATCTCGTCGCCCGCGAGCAGCATCGGGACTCCCTGCGACAGCAGCAGCGTGGCCAGGAAGTTGCGCTTCTGCCTGGCCCGCAGCGCCAGCACGGCCTTGTCGTCGGTGGGACCTTCGGCGCCGCAGTTCCAGGACCGGTTGTCGTCGCTGCCGTCCCGGCCGTCCTCGCCGTTGGCCTCGTTGTGCTTGTGGTCGTAGGAGACCAGGTCGGCCAGGGTGAAGCCGTCGTGGCAGGTGACGAAGTTCACCGAGGCGACCGGGCGCCTGCTGTCCTGCTGGTACAGGTCGCTGGACCCGGTCAGCCGCGAGGCGAACTCGGGCACAGTCGAGGGCTGGCCGCGCCAGAAGTCGCGGATCGTGTCCCGGTACTTTCCGTTCCACTCGCTCCACAGCGGCGGGAAGTTGCCGACCTGGTAGCCGCCGTCGCCCACGTCCCACGGCTCGGCGATCAGCTTGACCTGGGAGACCACCGGATCCTGCTGGACCAGGTCGAAGAACGCCGACAGCCGGTCCACCTCGTAGAACTGGCGGGCCAAGGTGGCGGCGAGGTCGAACCTGAAGCCGTCGACGTGCATGTCAAGCACCCAGTAGCGCAGCGAGTCCATGATCATCTGGAGCACGTGCGGGTGCCGCATCAGCAGGCTGTTCCCGGTGCCGGTGGTGTCCATGTAGTAGCGCCGGTCGTTGTCCACCAGCCGGTAGTAGGCGGAGTTGTCGATACTGCGGAAGGACAGCGTGGGCCCCATGTCGTTGCCCTCGGCGGTGTGGTTGTACACCACGTCCAGGATCACCTCGATCCCGGCCGCGTGCAGGGCGCGGACCATGGTCTTGAACTCCTGCACCTGCTGGCCGCGGACGCCGCTCGCGGCGTAGGCGTTGTGCGGGGCGAAGAAGCCGATGGTGTTGTAGCCCCAGTAGTTGCCGAGCCCGCGCTCGTTCAGGTGGCTGTCGGTGACGAACTGGTGCACGGGCATGAGCTCGACCGCCGTGACGCCGAGCTCGTGCAGGTGCGAGATGACCGCGGGATGCGCCAGGCCCAGGTAGGTGCCGCGCTGCTCCTCCGGGATGACCGGATGCTCCTTGGTCAGGCCGCGGACGTGCGCCTCGTAGATGACGGTCTCGTGGTAGGGCGTGCGCGGCGGCCGGTCCAGGTTCCAGTCGAAGAACGGGTTCACCACGACCGAGCGGGGCACGTGCGGGGCGGAGTCGGTGTTGTTGCGCCGGTCCGGGTGGCCGAACGTATAGGAGAAGACGGGCTGACCCCAGTTCACGCCGCCCTCGATCGCCTTGGCGTACGGGTCGAGGAGCAGCTTGGCCGGATTGCAGCGATGCCCGTCAGCCGGGTGGTACGGACCGTGCACCCGGTACCCGTAACGATGCCCCGGGCTGACACCCGGCAGGTACCCATGCCAGACGAACCCGTCCACCTCGTGCAGGTCGACCCGGGTTTCCTTGCCGTCGTCGTCGAACAGGCACAGCTCGACCCGGTGGGCTACCTCGGAGAACAGGCCAAAGTTGGTCCCGGCTCCGTCATACGTGGCACCCAGCGGATAGCTCTCGCCCGGCCACACGGCAGTCGCCGCCAAGTGTTCCCCTTCCCTCTCGCTGCACGTGCGTTCCGATCATCACACACCTTCCCACCCCAGCGGCGACCATGCGCGGCAGTCGCGTCGTCCCAGGCCAGTCGGCCGGAGGCGGGGCGCAGAATTCAACGTTCCAGCGGTTTAGAGCCCCCTGGGCGAGTCGGTCGTGTTCGCTCACTCTTGCTAGTTTTACTTAGCAAACCCTAAGAAGCCAATTTGTAGTGTGACTACGTCAAGCTACAACCGGGGATCCTGTTCCCGGCTGCCGGCTCCACGCCGCAGATTCAATGAGTGTGACGCTCTACCCGGAAGAGTGGGTAGAGTGCCACTCTCATGCCCTGGCGTCGTGCCCGCTGAGGGTGCCGCCGGGACCAAGGGGAAAGCGCGTGCCGGCGCTGGCGTCAGCGGGCGCGGAGCGCCTCGATCAAGGCGGGGATGACCTGGTGCAGGTCGCCGATGATGGCGTAGTCGGCGTGGGCCAGGATGGGAGCGCCGGGGTCGGTGTTGATCGCGATGATGTGCTTGGCCCCGGCGCAGCCGGCGATGTGCTGGATGGCGCCGCTGATGCCGCAGGCCAGGTACAGCTCCGGGGTGATCTTGGTGCCGGTCTGGCCGACCTGCTGCTTGTGCGGGCGCCAGCCCTCGGAGGTGACCACGCGGGACACCCCGACCACGCCGCCGAGCAGGTCCGCCAGCTCCTCGAGCGGGGCGAAGCCGTCGGCTCCGCCCACGCCGCGGCCGCCGCCGACCACGACCCGCGCGGTGGCCAGCGACACGCCACCCGTCCGCCCGGCCGATTCGGTGGCCCGCACGACCAGGTCCGCCTCAGCCACCTCGGCCTTGTGCACATGCACCTGGATGGAGGCCGGCGTTTCCGCGGAAACGTTTGCTACCGTGTCGGTGGCGACGGTGAACAGCGCGATGGGCGCCTCCATGACCGCCTCTTCGAGTAGCAGCCCGGCCCACCGGTGTCGGACGAGCCGGTGCGTGCGACCGCCGTCGGGGGTGACAATCGTGCAGTTCGCGGCCATCGGCAGGCCGGTGATCGCGCCGAGGTGCGCCAGCACCTCGTTGCCCCGGTCAGTGCCGGCCGCCAGCACGGCGGTCGCGCCGGTTTCCGTGGCGAGCCCGGCGAGCACCCGCGCCCAGGCCAGCGGCGCGTATCCCTCAAGGGTGCTCGGCTCGATCACGTAGACGTCGGTGACGCCGTAATCGGCCAGCGTGGAGGCGGGCACGCGATCCGAGTCCGCGAACACAACTGACCGGACAGAAGTGTCTCCCAGGGTCCTGGCGAGCGTCAGCGCGCGGAGCGAGGCGTCCGCAGGGTCAGAATCATCGAGTTCCACCAGGCATAGGACGGTCATCAGGTTCGCAGCGAGAAGACTCCAGCGTTCAAGCCGGAGGGAGACGCCGCTCCCTCCTTCCAGAAATGTCAGTGGGACGTGCTACCTTCGAGCCGTCCGCGAAAGCCAAGCGGGCACTTGCACCACCCAGCATCAAACCGCGGCAGGGCATGCCGTGGCTGCGCGGGGAGGCTTCCGGGTTGCCGGGCCTGTGAACCGCGAACCTACAGCGCGACCGCAGGGAGCGGCTGGAATCCCCGCCTTTCAGGGCGGCGGAGGATGTCAAGAGAGAATCCCCAGTTCGTCCAGGATACGGACAAGCTCGGGTACCGCGTCGGCGCCGTTGCCGAGCACGGTGGCCTGGTGCTTGCTCGAGGCGGGCACCCGGAGCGCTTCCATGCGCAGTCCTTCGGCCGCGAATTGGGTCCAGGCCGGCGCGGAGCGCTCGACCGCCGCGCGCTTGGCCCGCAGGCGTCCGGGCAGCGACGGGTAACGCGGCAGGTTGATGCCTTCCTTGACGGTGATCACCGCGGGCAGCGGCAGCTCGTACGCCTCTTCCACGCCGCGGTACTCCCGGCGGGCCACGACGCCGTCCGCGGATACGGTCAGGTTCTTGATCCCGGTGGCCACCGGCCAGCCGAGCTCGTGCGCGAGCCGGACGCCGACCTGGTAGTCGCCGGTATCGGCCGCCTCGTTGCCGAGCAGGACCAGGTCGTACCCGTGGGACCGGACCTCGGCGGCGATGGCGGACGCGGTCGCGATCGGGCCGAACTCGCGGCCGTCGGTCTCGAGCAGGACCGCCCGCCCGGCGCCGAGGGCGAGGGCGCCGCGGAGCTGCTCGATCGCCGCCTCGGGTCCCAGGGTCAGCACCGACACCGAGCCGCCCTCCTGCTCGGTGATCTGCACCGCCTCCTCCACGGCGCATTCCTCGTGCGGGCTGATGGAGAACCCGGACATCCGGGTGTCCACCTCCTGCCCGTCCGGGGTCACCGTGATCTTGCCGCCCACGGTCGGGACGCGCTTGACGCAGACGAGTATCTCCATGCCGAAACCCCTAGCTCCTGATCCGCTCGTTCGCGGGGTCGAACAGCGGAGTGGCGCTGGCCCGCGCGACCGTGACCGGGTACTGCTCGCCCATGTACTCCACCAGCAGCGAGCTGCCCTCGACCGCGCGATCCGCGGGCAGGTAGGCCATCAGCAGGTGCTTGCCCACCGACGGGCCCGAGCCCGCGCTGGTCACGTACGACGGCCGCCCCTCGGCGTCGACCAGGCGCTCGCCCGCCAGCGACAGGATCGGCTCGCCGCCGAGCATGTACCGCGGTGTCCCGTCCGCCGAGGTGTGCGAGTCCACGGTGAGCGTGCACAGCACCGCGCACGGCGGTTCGGCCCGCTGCCGCAGGTACGCCTCCTTGCCGATGAACGCCTGCTCCTTGACCTTGGGCCGGGTCATGCCGGCTTCCACCAGCGTGTAGTCCGGCGTGAGCTCAAACCCGAACGCGCGGTACCCCTTCTCCAGCCGCCCGGTCGTGCCGTACACGCCGATGCCGGCCGGCACCAGCCCGTGCGGCTGCCCCGCCTCCCACAGCATGTCCCAGACCCGCAAACCCTGCTCGATCGGCACGTGCAGTTCCCAGCCGAGCTCGCCGACGTAGGAGATGCGCGACGCGAGCACGACGGCGCCGTCCACCTCGATATCCCGGCAGGTGCCGAACGCGAACCCCGCGTGCGACACGTCGTCGGCCGTCACCGCCGACAGCACGTCCCTGGCCCGCGGCCCCCACAGCCCGATCGTCGTGGCGGCCGAGGTGAGGTCGGCGAGAAACGCCCCGGCAGGCAGGTGGTCGCTGATCCACTTGGCGTCCGACATCCCGGTCGCGCCGCCGGTCACCACGCGGAACCGGTCGGCGGCCAGCCGCATGACCGTCAGGTCGGCCCGGAACCCGCCGTTCTCGTCCAGCCATGAGGTGTAGACCACGCGGCCTATGGCCACGTTCATCTGCGCCACCGCCAGCGTCTGCACCGCCTCGAGCGCCGCGGGTCCGGATATCTCCAGGACGGCGAAGGCGGACAGGTCGACCAGCGCGCAGGCGTCCCGCATGGCCAGGTGCTCGGCGTTGATGACCGGCGACCACCAGCGCGACTCCCATTCCGCCGGACGCTCCATCAGCCGGCCCGCGTACCGGTCGAGCAGCGCGGAGTTCGAGGCGTACCAGAACGGCCGCTCCCAGCCCGCCGTCTCGAAGAACACCGCGCCGAGCGCGCGTTCCCGCTCGTACACCGGGCTGACCCGCAGCGGGCGGCCGGACTCCCACTGCTCGGCCGGGTGCACGATGCCGTACATCTTGTTGAAACCTTCCCGGGCCCGGCCGCGGACGTGCTCGGCGGTGCACTGGAAGGGGTAGAACCTGGCCGCGTCGGCCTCGTGCACGTCCACCGTGGGCACCCGGCCGGACATGAGCTCAGCCACCGCCCGGCCGCAGCCCGGGCCTTCCTTGATCCAGCTCGCCGCCGCCGACCACAGCCCCTTGACCTCGGGCATCTCGCCGAGCAGGGGGTGCCCGTCGGGGGTCATCGAGATCAGGCCGTTGATCGCGTACCTGATGCCGGCTCGCTCGTCGCCGAGCAGTTCAGGCATCAGCTCGAGCGCCTGCTCCAGCTGCGGGTCGAAGTCGTCCTGGGTGAACGGCATCTCGGTGGGCGAGAGCGCCGACTCCTCGATGGACGGGATCTCGTCCGGCGGGACGATGATCGGGCGGTGCGCGTACGAGCCGACCTCCATGTCGCCGCCGTGCTGGCGTTCGTACATGTTGGTGTCGACGTCGCGGACGATCGGGTAAGAGATCTCTCCCGGCGTGTCGGCGAACAGCGCGATCGGGCCGACGCTGATCATCTGGTGCACGGTCGGGGTGAGCGCCAGCCGGGCGCCGGCCATCCGGGCGATCCGGGGCGACCAGACGCCGCAGCAGATGACGACGTTGTCCGTCTCGAACTCGCCCGCGCTGGTCGTCACCCCGCGCACCCGGCCGTCAGTCACGGTGATGCCGTAGACCTCGGTGCCCGCCAGCACGGTGAGCGCGCCCGCCCGCTGCGCTCCTTCCCGCATCAGCGTGCCGGCCCGCAGCGAGTCGACCACGCCCACGGTGGGGAAGTGCGCGCCGCCCAGGATGACCGAATCATCCAGGTAAGGCACCAGCTTGTTCACCTCGCCGGGCGTGATCACCTCGGCCGGGATGCCCCACGACTTGGCCTGGGTGCACCGCCGGCGCAGCTCGATCATCCGCTCCGGGGTGCGGGCCACCTCGATCCCGCCGCTCTCGGTGAACACCCCGAGGTCCTTGTATTGCGCGGTGCTGTCCGTGGTCAGCTCGAACATCATCTTCGAGTACTCGATCGGGAAGATGAAGTTGGACGCGTGACCGGTCGAGCCGCCCGGGTTCGGCATCGGCCCCTTGTCCACCAGGACGAGGTCACGCCAGCCGAGCAGCGCCAGGTGGTGAACGAGGCTGTTGCCGACGATGCCGGCGCCGATGATGACGGCGCTGGCATTTTGGGGCCGCGCCGGGGTATCGCCCGAAGAAGTCATGCTGGTCATCCTGCCAGTAGTGGTTTGTCGATTCCGGTGCGTTCCAGGGCCGCCCGGCGCCATTGCTCGGCCGGCTGGAGCTGGTTGAAGGTGAACAGGTGCAGTCCGGCCACGCCGGCGCCCGGCGGGGTGATCACCGCGGCCGCGCGGTCAAGGAACCGGTCCGGGCTGTACCCGCCGGGCACCCAGAACCGCAGGACCCAGCGGGGGTGCCTGGTGATGAAGCGGGCCGACTCCGAGGCGCCGGCCACCGCCGCCATCCGCAGCAGGCGGCCGCGCTCGGCCGGCCCGGCCAGCCCCACGTACAGCGGCAGGGTCACGCCGCGGGCCCGGATCCGCTGGATCCAGCGGCCGAGCCGCGCCGCGTCGAAGCAGACGTTGCTCACGATGTAGCTCGCGTACCTGCGCTTATCCCACATCGCCTGGATGGTGATGTCGTCGTGGATCTTGGGGTGGCTTTCCGGGTAGCCGGTGATGCCGATCCGGCTGAACGGGCCGCCCATCTCGGCCAGCCGCTCGAGCAGCGGCAGCGCGCTGTCGAACGGCCCGGCCGGATGCGAGGCGTCCCCGCCCGGCACGAACACGTCGTCGCAGCCGGCGGCCTTCAACCGGGCCACGATGCCGTCCAGGTGAGCCTGGTCGGCGACCGAACGGGCGGCCAGGTGCGGCACCACCAGGTAGCCCCGGGCGACCAGCCGCTCGGCGAGGTCGACGGTCGCGTCCAGGCCCTTGACCGGCGACGCGGTGACGGTGACGGTCATCCCGGCGGGGACCCAGTCCAGCACCGCCTGTTCGGTCCCCTTGGCCGGGAACACCTCGTACCGCGGCCGGGCGAGCAGCGCGTCCAGGCCGGTCATCGGTCAGCCTCCTCGACGAGCGACGCCAGGGCCTCCTCGAGCCGGCTGACGCCGGTATCGACCCGGGTGAGCGGAAGCCCGAAAAGCTCCGCCACCCGCTCCGCCTCGGCGGCCAGCGCCGGGGTGGGCTGCTGCGCCAGCCAGACCAGCCGCTTATAGTGACCGAAATAATCGGGCCATAGTTCGGGGTACCTGTCCAGGCCGAGCTCGGCCAGCACGCTGCGGTCAAAGCTGCGCAGCAGGAAGTCGGTGAGCACGTAGGTGCCCGGCTCCGCCTCGAACATCGCCGCGACCCGCGGCGCCCCGGCGAACACGTCGTAGCAGTGCAGCCCGGGAAGTCGGCGCACACCGTACCGGGCGCACAGCTCGTCGAGGGCGCCGTAGGTGCCGCAGTCGGCGTACGCCAGGGCCACCATATGGCCCGAATCCAGGGCTGATACCACAGCCCGTTCGGCCCAAAGGGTTATCTTCTGCGGCCGGTTGTGCAGGACCGCGGGCAGGGACCGTACGGCGGCCGGCCAGCCGCGGCGGGCCACGATCTCCCGCACGTGCCCGGCCAGCGCCCCGCAGGCAATGATGTCAAGCTGAAGGGAAGGGCAGCTGCTCGACGAAGCGGTCGTTGAAGTCGGCGCGGTCAGAGAGCTCGACATACCTCACCTCCTCGAGCAGCGCCAGGCCGCCGGCCCGCTCGCGCAGGCTGAGCAGGGCCATCTTCGCCCCCT
>JBKQQQ010000654.1:0-15808 GCA_052144275.1 Streptosporangiaceae bacterium | reverse complement strand
CCAGGCATGCCGAGCTGAAGCGCACGGTCAGGGAGCACGGCTGGCAGGCCAGCGGCCCGGGTGAGGCCATCGGGCAAGCCAGCCTCGGTCAGCTTAGCGCGGCCCTGACGGAAAGCGGGCAGAGCCTGGTGGGCATCCTGGCCCGGCACGGGCGGATGAACGCGGTGGTCGTGCGGCGGCGGTCGGTGCGCCTGATCAGGCTCGGCGACCTCGAGACGGCCGCCGAGGCCGCCAGCCGGCTGAACGCCGACCTCGACACGCTGGCCGGGCGGATGCTGCCCGCCCGGCTGGCCGCCGTAATCAGGGAGTCGATCCGGCACCAAGCCGAGGTACTTATGGCCGAGATCATCGAGCCGCTGAGGATACCGCTCGGCGATGACGGCATCGTTTTCGTGCCGGCCGGCCCGCTGGCCAGCGTCCCGTGGCACGCGCTGCCCGACCTGCGGGGCCGCCCGGTCACCGTCTCCCCGTCCGCGTCCACGTGGCTGGCCGCCTGGCGGCGCGGGCAAGCCGCGGCGGGCGCGCCGCAGGCCGTCCCGCCGCTTCTGCTCGCCGGACCTGATCTGGAACATGCGACCGCGGAAGTCACCGAGATAGCGAAGTCCTATCCGGGCTGCCGCCCGCTGCTCTCCGAAACGGCCACGGTGGGCGCCGCGTTGCGCGCCCTCGACGGCGCGTCACTAGCCCACCTGGCCGCGCACGGGCACCATGACCGCGAGAACTTCCTGTTCTCCAGGCTCGACCTAGCCGACGGCCCGCTCATGGCCTACGACATCCAGCAGCTCGCGGCCGCTCCCCGGCACGTGATCCTGTCAGCCTGCGATGTCGGGCGGACGGTCGTGCGTCCTGGCGAGGAGATCCTCGGCTTCACCGCCGCCCTGCTCTACCTCGGCACCGTGACGGTGACCTCCAGCCTCACCCGGGTGGGCGACGACGCGGCCGTCGGCATGATGACCGCCTACCACCGCCTGCTCGCGGCCGGGACCAGGCCAGCCGAGGCGCTCGCCCGGGCCACCGCCACCGAGCCGTTCAGCCCGTTCGTGTGCTTCGGCGGCGGCTAGCGCATCGCCGTTGGCGTGGCCGGCCGAACCCAGCGTGGCGGATCGCAGCGGCAGTCGAGCACGTCCGGGTCCTCCCGGCGCGTGACGAACGCGTCATGCGTCGCGTACCCTACCCGTATGATCATCTGGGGGTACTCCGGATATGACCCGTGCCATGACTGCCGCAGAGCGGGATCACGCTGGGCCGGCGGCAGCAAGCGCAGGTCATCCTGGATGGGCGCCGACTGTTCCGGCGAGCTGTCGGCATGCCCTGGCGACGCCTGACCATGGTCCTGCCATTCGCTTTCCCAGAGGCGCCGCTGGATGTCGTGGTCACGCAGTTCGAACGGCTGGGTCAGAAACGATGCCGACACCCCGTACCGGGTCGCCGCCAGCAAAGCGTGCTGCAGCGCCTGCCCTGCTCGCAGCCAGTCAAGCGGCTGGTTATGCCTGGTTGACAGCAGCATCAATTGCGGAAGGCGCTCAAAGCGCTTGACCTTGGGCTCGCCTGGGCTCTCGTCTTCCCCCGAGTCCTCATCCCGTCCCGTATCCTCGCGGTCTACAGCAGCAGCGTTAGCCCGGAAGTCCCTGACCGGCGGGTGGTTCCGCCTGCGACCGCGGTTCTCCCACGTCGGCCCGAAGGCGCTCGCCGGGACACCGGTGTCGCTGCCGCCTGTGGTCCAGCGACTGAGCTCAGTCGCGTATCCTCCGGTGCCGCGCAGCTTCCTGTCTGCCTGCTCGGCTTCGCGCAGCCACCTCTTGACCTCAGACCGGCCGAGCACGCGCAGCGAGCTCTTGTGCTCGGCCGCCGCGAGCATCATCGTCGCGAGAATGTTGGGCAGCACGGGATCGCCCTTACGCAGCCCGCGGTCAGCGCCTCCATACGGCCAGCGGTCGCTATGCCGCCGCGGGATGGCCTCGTAAAGCTCCTGCTCGGAGAATGTCGCCGGGTGAACGCGGCTGGTAACGATCTCAACACTCGCCAGCACCGACCTGTCCTGTGCATAGGGAAGCATGCTGACCGCGAGGCCGTGTCCTGCCACCCGGATCGACAGTCGCAGATTGAACAGCGCCGCACCGCAGCTCACGATCAGCTCGCGGGCCTCGGGGTCGACGCTGGGCAGCCGTCGATCGCCATTCCTGAGCTCCAGGCCGTATTTCTCAAGATATTGATACGCGCTGCCTTCAGCGATCCTGGCGCACAACTCGATACGGTCGTCCGCGAGAATACGGAACCACCATGGCTGGGTGTTAAGGATCGATGGCGCACGCTGCACCGGCTCGAGCAGGCGGAATGTGCTGTCGGCATTGGCAAAGGGCCTGTACATGCGGCACCTCGATCCACTCCGGATCCAGCGTCAGCGTTTCACGCCGCGAATCCCTCCGACAGCCGGCCAACGGCCCTTCGGCTGGTGCCGTTCGTCCCTCAGCCGCCAAGCCGGAGGGGCGACCGGGAGATGAACTCCCGGTCGCCCCTTCTACCTGTGGCTACGCTGTCTACCTGTGGCTACGCTGTCCCGCTAAGCGTGCCGGATGTTGCACCTGATGCAATACCGCTCACTTTTAGCTGCAGCCGCTGGTGGAGCCGCAGCCTTCGCAGACGTAGCAGCTGCCCGCCGGGCGCATCTTGGTGCCGCAGGTGAGGCAGAGCGGAGCGTCCGCGGTCCGGCCCAGCTGAGCCTCGATCAGTTCGGTCGAGCTGTGCGGGCCGGCGGGCGACGGGGCTGCGATTGACTGAGCCTGGGCCGGGGCTGGCACCACAGCCCGTTCGGCATGATGAGGCTGTTCTACGGCGGCCGACTGGGCAAGTTCCACGGGGTCCACCTCCTCGCTCAGCCCGGCCGGGTCGTGGCCCGCGACCTCGGCGGCGCGCTCGGCGGCGGACAGGATGCCGAGCTCGGCGCGGTCCTCGTAGGGCAGGTGGTCCAGCGCGAGGCGGCGGAAGATGTAGTCCATCACCGAGCTGGCGATCCTGATGTCCGGGTCGTCGGTCAGGCCGGCCGGCTCGAACCGCATGTTGGTGAACTTGGCCACGTAGGAATCCAGCGGGATGCCGTACTGCAGGCCGACCGAGATGGCCATGGAGAAGGCGTCCATCACCCCGGCCAGCGTCGAGCCCTGCTTGCCGAGCTTGAGGAACACCTCGCCCACGCCGTCGTCCGGGTAGCTGGAGGCGGTCATGTAGCCTTCGGCGCCCGCGACGGAGAACCTGGTCACGGTGGCGGGCCGCTGCCTGGGCAGCCGCCTGCGGACCGGCCGGTGCTCGTGCGGCGCGGCAGCCTGGGCGGGCGCGCCCTGGACGGCGCCGGCCTCGGCGGGCTTCTTCCTGGCGTCCGAGAGCGGCTGGCCGACCTTGCAGTTGTCGCGGTAGATGGCCAGCGCCTTCAGGCCGAGCTTCCAGCCCTCGAAGTAGATCCGCTCGATCTCCTCGACGGTGGCGCTTTCCGGCATGTTCACAGTTTTGCTAATGGCGCCACTCAGGTGCGGCTGGACGGCGGCCATCATCCGGACATGACCCATCGGGCTGATCGCGCGCTCGCCCATCGCGCAGTCGAACACCTCGTAGTGCTCGGGCCGCAGCCCGGGGGCGTTCACCACGTGGCCGTGCTCGGCGATGTACTCGGTGATCGCCTCGACCTGCTCGTGCGGGTAGCCGAGGTTCTTCAGCGCGCGCGGCACGGTCTGGTTGACGATCTGCATGGAGCCGCCGCCGACCAGCTTCTTGAACTTGACCAGGGCCAGGTCGGGCTCGATGCCAGTGGTGTCACAATCCATCATGAGGCCTATGGTGCCCGTAGGTGCCAATAGGCTACTTTGGGCGTTTCTATACCCATTTGTCTCGCCTAGTTCGATACATTTCTGCCAGGTCTCGTTGGCCAGGTCGAGGATCTCGCGGTCCATTGCGGCGACCGGGCGGATGTTCTCGCTGGCGTCGGCGTGCTTGCGGATGACCCGCTTGTGCGGCCTGGCGTTGCGCTCGTAGCCGTCGTAGGGACCGACGGCGCCGGCTAGTTCGGCCGACGTCTTGTACGCGGCGCCGGTCATCAGCGAGGTGATCGCGGCGGCGATGGCCCGGCCGCCTTCGGAGTCGTAGGCGTGGCCGGTGGCCATCAGCAGCGCGCCCAGGTTGGCGTAGCCGATGCCCAGCTGCCGGTAGGCGCGCGTGGTGGCGGCGATCTTCTCGGTCGGGAAGTCGGCGAAGCAGATGGAGATGTCCATCGCGGTGATGATCAGCTCGGTGATCTTGCGGAACCGGGCGGCGTCGAAGGTGTCGTCGTCGCGGAGGAACTTGAGCAGGTTGATGCTGGCCAGGTTGCAACTGGAGTTATCCAGGTGAATATATTCCGAGCATGGGTTACTTGCGGTGATACGTCCCGATTCGGGGCAGGTGTGCCAGTCGTTGATCGTGCCGTCGTACTGGATGCCGGGGTCGGCGCACTCCCAGGCCGCCTGGGCCATCATGCGCATCAGTTTCCGCGCGTCGACCCGCTCGACGACCTCGCCGGTGCGGCGGGCCAGCAGGTCGAACTCCTTGCCTTCCTCCACCGCGCGCATGAACTCGTCGGACACGCGGACCGAGTTGTTGGCGTTCTGGTACTGGACGCTGACGATGTCCTTGCCGCCCAGGTCCATGTCGAACCCGGCGTCGCGGAGCACCCGCACCTTCGCTTCCTCGCGCGCCTTGGTCGTGATGAAGTCGGCCACGTCCGGGTGGTCGACGTCGAGCACGACCATCTTGGCCGCACGCCGGGTGGCGCCGCCCGACTTGATCGTGCCGGCCGAGGCGTCGGCGCCGCGCATGAACGAGACCGGGCCACTCGCCGTGCCGCCGGAGGACAGCAGTTCCTTGCTTGACCGGATCTTGGACAGGTTGACGCCGGCGCCGGACCCGCCCTTGAAGATCAGGCCCTCCTCCCGGTACCACTCGAGGATGGCGTCCATGGTGTCGTCGACAGACAAGATGAAGCAGTTGTGGACTCGCAAGTTGCCGGAGAGGTACTCGCCGCTCTCGGTCTGGATGTCGTAGACCTCCATGGCACCGAGTTCCTCGATCCGGTCGATCTCCAGGCGCTTGGTCTGGCCCGCCGAGAGTCCGGGCAGGTCGAAGCTCTGGTCGAGCTTCGCCGCCTTGACGGGGTCGATGAAGCCGATCGCATCGGCAAAGATGCGCCTGTCTCCGGCTGTCTGGATGCGAAGAGTCCAGCACCCGAGGCGATCGGCGCGGGCATCCGGCTTGAAGCCAACCCGCGAGTAGATGCCGAACCGGAGCAGCAAGCGTTGCATTCCCCTGATGAGCTGCTCGGAGATCATATCGACCTCCACGAGCGCCGAGGATTTGCGTGCCGACACGAAGCCCTCGGCCTGGAAGATGCTCCGCAGATAGGCGGCCACCACGGGCAGCGGCGCCGTGAACAGCTGGCGCGGCACTGTCATCTCGGTACCGCGAGTAAGCAGGTCCCAGCGATGGACGAAGTCCCGCAGCGGCTCCCCGTACAGCCGGGTGCGCCTGCAGTCGAGCCGCTCATCCTGCGTGCTGACGGGCCGCTCATGACGGTGCACGCCGGGGAAGAGCAGGTCGAGTGCTTCGGTTACCCAGGCCAGCTCGGCGTCAGTCACGGTCATGGCTTCGATAGTGAGAGACCGGTTTGTGCCGTCGTACTGGCCCACGAACCCGTCTGATTGCAGCCAGCCAGCCAGCGCTGCTTCGGCGATCTCGTATCGGCTGATCTCGGCCTCGCCGTGACTATCGCGCCGATGCCATTGCAGCGTGTCGCCCGGTCGCAGGCTCCCGGCTGGCACGAAGCGGCCGGTATCGCGATCTGACGACCGCCAGACGAGATGATCCGACGTTACGTCAAGCGCGTAGCCTGCCTTGGTGTGCAGGCGGAGTACTGGCTTTACGCCGTTTGCCTTGGTCGCGACGATCCGGGTCACGCCGTGTGCGTCGTAGATCTTGGTGCCTATGGCGTCCTGTTCAACCAGCCTGCCGATCGGAACCAATCCGGCCGGCGTACTGACTAGGGCGTCATAGGGCTGGCACGCGCTGACCTGCTGCGGGGATGCGGTGCCGACGTTGAACCAGACCGGGGAGTTGAAGCTGAAGATCTGGTGGACCAGGGCGTACCTGAGCTCGTGCCCGAATATCTCCGCGTCCTCGTCGGTGGCGAAGTAGCCGTGCTTCCGGCCCGCCTGCTCGTAGGTGTCGACGACCCGGTCCACGAGCTGCTTGAGGCTCCACTCGCGCTGCGGTGAGCCGACGGCGCCGCGGAAGTACTTGGTGGTCACGATGTTGGCGGCGTTCACCGACCAGAAGCCGGGAAACTCCACGCCACGCTGCTCGAAGTTGACCGAGCCGTCCCGCCAGTTCGTCATCACGACATCCCGGCGTTCCCAGGTCACCTGGTCATAGGGATGCACGCCCGGGGTGGTGTGGATGCGCCCGGTCGTGAGCTTGCCCGGGCCGGCCTGAGCCTGGGCCGCCTTCCCCTTGCGGGTCGACGCGCCGCTCACCGTCTCCGTCATTTCGTCCCCCTTCCGGGATCTGTTCGGATCCCTGCCAGACCCTGCATGGCCGTTTGCCACGATGACTACTGCTGGCCGCCCTTACGACGCCGACTCCGGGCCTGCCGCGGCCTTGGTGGTGGCATCGCGGTGGCCCTGGCGCAGGGCGGTGATCTCATCCTCGAAGTCGGCGAGCGACTCGAACCCCCGGTAGACCGAGGCGAACCTGAGATAGGCCACCTCGTCCAGATCCCGCAACGGGCCCAGGATGGCCAGGCCCACCTCGTGCGAGGGCACTTCGGCCAGCCCCCGCGCCCTGATCGTTTCCTCCACCTGCTGGGCCAGGATCGCCAGCTTGTCCTCGCTGACCGGCCGTCCCTGACACGCGCGCTGCACGCCTCGGATGATCTTGTCCCGGCTGAACGGCTCGGTGACACCGCTGCGCTTGGCCACCATCAAGATGACCGTCTCCTGCGTGGTGAACCGCCGCCCGCATTCCGGACACGATCTTCTGCGGCGGATCGCGCTGCCGTCGTCAGCCGTTCGGCTGTCGATGACCCTGCTGTCCGGGTGGCGACAGAACGGGCAGTGCACGCGATCGCCTCCCTGGCCGCCGCTCGTGTTCACTAGTCAGTTTACCTGTTCATTTTACCCGTGAACACAACTTGTGGAAAAAACACAACGGTGTAAGTACTAGATGTTGTGGTCACCGTAGACCACCAGGGTCGCCCGAGGCAAGCGGGCACGAGCGGAGAATCTCCAAACCCCGGCCGCCGTGCGGCTACGGCGGGCGCGCCGGCGTGTCGCGGCCCGCGCTTCGGAGGGGTTCCGGGACCTCAGCCGCGGGGCACCCAGAGCTGCTCGCCCGCGAACACGACGTCGCCGCTCAGCGCGTTGAGGTCGATGATCTGCCGGACGACGGCGCGGGTGTCCTGGTCCGGGTCCGCGCTCTCGGCCACCGACCAAAGGCTCTGGCCCGGGCGGACGACCACCTGGACGAGGTTCTGCCGCGCCGCGCCCGGCGGCAGGGCGTGGTTCGTCGCCTGGGCCGCGCCGGCCGCGAGCAGCGAAACGACGGCCACCAGCAGGGCGGCGACGGCGGCGGCCACCACCCGGCCCCGCCTGGTCAGCCGGAGCGCGACGCCCGGGGCGCCATCCAGGCTCAGGTCGCGACGCGGGTGGCGCCCCGGGTGCGCCGCACCGCCGTGACGTGGGCGGATCCCGGAACCGTAGGGCCGCGCCACGGCCGGCATCGCATTCATGGCGACCTCCCATGATCAAACCTTCGTTCGAGCCGTAATACGTTCGATCGTACACCCATTCGATCGTATTACTGTTCGATCGAACGGGGTATGTCGCTGTTGTACGCCGGAGGTCTGACATTTTTGCGACACGTCGAACAGATGTTTGGGATCTCGGACGAGAACCGTTACTCTCTACTCAGCACGCAAGAACCCGAACACGGAAGGTCATCAGATGGAGGAAACCGCCATGGGAGGCACCGCAACCGGCGCTTCCGGCACCGATCCAGCGGAGGCACCCAGACCAAAGGGGCGGCCAGGGCGCAAGCCGAAAGGCAGCGTGCCGGTCGTCATCCCGGAGACCCCGGACAAGCCCGATCCCGATCACGTGCTCACCTGGCGGCAGCGCAAGGTGCTGCAGGTCATTCGTGAGTCGGTGCAGAAGCGCGGCTACCCGCCGTCGATGCGCGAGATCGGCGAGGCCGTCGGCCTGACCAGCACATCGAGCGTCTCGTACCAGCTCAGCACGCTGCAGAAGAAGGGCTACCTGCACCGGGACGTGGGCCGGCCGCGGACAGTCGAGGTGCGGCTGCCGGGTCACCCGGCCGTACGGCCGGAGCCGGGCCGGGAAGCCAGCCGGGAGGAGGAAGAGGCCGGCGACATCCCCGGCATCGACATCCCGTCGCAGGAGGCTGCCTACGTGCCGCTGGTCGGGCGGATCGCCGCGGGCGGCCCGATCCTGGCCGAGCAGGCAATCGAAGACGTGTTCCCGCTGCCCAGGCAGCTGGTCGGCGAGGGCACGCTGTTCCTGCTCAAGGTGGCTGGCGATTCGATGATCAACGCCGCCATCGCCGACGGGGACTGGGTGGTGGTCCGGGAGCAGCCGGTGGCGGAGAACGGCGAGATCGTGGCGGCCATGCTGGACGGCGAGGCGACCGTGAAGACGTTCAAGCAGAGCGACGGGCACGTCTGGCTGATTCCGCACAACCCGGCCTACACGCCGATCCTCGGCGACGAGGCCAGCATCCTCGGCCGCGTCGTCGCCGTGCTCCGCCGCGTCTGAGTACGCAGCCGCCGGGCGGTGCGGAGGCGTTCGGGCTACCACACGGCCGGACGCGTCCGCCCCGGCGCCCGTCCCGGGAAACCCGTAGCGGGGATCCCTGCGGGCGGGCGCTACGCCGCGACGATGCTGACCAGCTTGGGCGCCCGCACGATGATCCGGCTCACCTGCGCATCACCCAGCGTGCGCACTACTCCCGGCGCGACGAGCGCGAGCTCGCGGAGTTCGTCCTCCCCGATCTGCGGCGAGACCTCTAGCTTGTCGCGGACCTTGCCGTTGACCTGCACCACGCAGGTCACCTGCTCCTGGGTCAGCAGGGCCGGGTCGGCGACTGGCCAGATGGTGCGTGCCACCGACGGCTTGTGCCCGAGCAGCTGCCAGGCCTCCTCGGCGGTGTAGGGCGCGAACAGCGACAGCAGCATGGCCAGCACCTCCGCCGCCTCGCGGACCGCCGGGTCGGCCGCGCCCGGGCCGGAGTCGATGGCCTTTCGCGCGGCGCTGACCAGCTCCATCAGCCGGGCCACGGCTACGTTCAGGCGGTATGCCTCCACCTGGCGGGTGACCTCATCGATGGTCCGGTGGGTGACACGGCGCAGCTCGATGTCGCCCGCCGCGGTCGTCTGGTCCCCAGAATCCCCGCCGCCCTGGTCCGCGTCGGCCACGTCAGTGGCGATCCGCCAGACGCGGCCGAGGAACTTGACCATGGCTTCCGGGTGCATGTCCGCCCAGTCGATGTCATCCTCGGGCGGGCTGGCGAAGATCATGGTCAGCCGGATCGCGTCCACGCCAAACCGCTCGATCTGCTCACCGAGGTCGACGCCATTGCCGAGCGACTTGGACATCGCCTTGCCGTGGTTGATCACCTGACCCTGGTTGATCAGCCGGGTGAACGGCTCGGTGAAGTCGACCAGGCCCATGTCGTACAGGATCTTGGTGAAGAACCTGCTGTACAGCAGGTGCAAGATGGCGTGCTCGACGCCGCCCACGTACATGTCCACCGGCGCCCAGCGGCGGACTTCGGCCAGGTCGAACGGACCGTCGGTGTACTCCGGCGAGCAGTACCGGAACATGTACCAGGAGGAGTCCACGAACGTGTCCATGGTGTCGGTGTCGCGCTTGGCCGGGCCACCGCAGGCCGGGCAGGGCACGTTCACCCAGTCCTCGGCCGCGGCCAGCGGGGACACGCCCCTGGGTACCAGGTCCTGGCCGCGCAGGTCGGGCAGCGCTACGGGGAGCTGGTCGTCGGGCACCGGCACTTCACCGCAGGACGGGCAGTGCACGATCGGGATCGGGGTGCCCCAGAAGCGCTGCCTAGACACCAGCCAGTCCCGCAGGCGGTAGTTCACCGCCGCATGGCCCTGGCCCCGTTCCGCCAGGATGGCGGTGATCGCGGCGATCGCCTCGCCCTTGGGCAGCCCGTTGATCGGGCCGGAATTCACCAGCGTGCCGTCGCCCGCGGTCGCGACCCAGGTCTGCGCCGGGTCCGGCTGCCCAGTGTCCACCACGACTCGTACGTCGAGCCCGTAGGCGCGGGCGAAATCCAGGTCCCGCTGATCGTGCGCGGGCACCGCCATGATCGCCCCGGTACCGTAGTCGGGCAGCACGTAGTCGGCCGCCCACACCGGGATCAGCTCGCCGTTCACCGGGTTGATCGCATGCCGGCCCAGGAAGACCCCGGTCTTCTCGCGTTCGGTGGACTGGCGCTCGATGTCGGTCAGCTTCCTGACCTGCTCCACGTAGGCGCGCAGCTCCGGCAGGCGATCGGGGGCGCAGATCTGCTCGGCCAGCGGCGAGTCGGCCGCCACCACGAAGAACGTGGCGCCGTACAGCGTGTCGGGCCTGGTGGTGAAGACCGTGACCGGCTCGGCGCGGCCCTCCACCGTGAAGCGGACCTCGGCGCCCTCCGAGCGGCCGATCCAGTTGCGCTGCATCAGCAGGACCCGGTCCGGCCAGCAGCCCTCCAGCTGCTTGGCGTCCTCGAGCAGCCGGTCCGCGTACTCGGTGATCTTGAAGTACCACTGGTTCAGCATCCGGCGCACCACGTCGGCGCCACAGCGCTCGCACTTCCCGGCGATGACCTGCTCATTGGCCAGGACGGTCTGGTCCACCGGGCACCAGTTCACGTAACCGTGCCGGCGGTAGGCCAGGCCGCGTTCGTAGAACCGCAGGAACAGCCACTGGTTCCAGCGGTAGTACGCGGGATCGCAGGTCTGCAGCCGCCGGCTCCAGTCGAACGAGGTCGCGTACCGCCGGAACGAGGCGGCCTGGGTCTCGATGTTGGCGTAGGTCCAGTCGGCCGGGTGCGAATTGTTCCTGATAGCGGCGTTCTCCGCGGGCAGGCCGAAAGCGTCCCAGCCGATCGGGTGCAACACGTTGCGGCCCCGCAGGAACCAGTAGCGCGCGAGGGCATCCCCGATGGCGTACGCCTCGGCGTGACCCATGTGCAGGTCACCCGACGGGTACGGGAACATGTCCACCAGGTAGAAGTGCTCCCGGAGGTCGGCGGGATCCTCGCTGGCGCGGAACGGTTCTAGCTCCGCCCAGCGCGCCTGCCACTTCTCCTGGACATCACGAGGGTCATAGCGCTGCGCCAGGTCGGCGCTCTCGGCCGCTGTCATCGTTTCCTCACCATTGAATCGGTCCGGGCCTGTTTATCCTGGGGCGATGATCGCCTGCAATGAAAACGCCCCTCGAGACGAGGGGCAGCCGCGCCAACGACGGTAAGTCGGCGCGGCTAGGTAAGACGCAGCCGGACGGCACGCATGCGCACAGGATAGCGCACCATGACGTTTGCCCGCCCGTTGTGTCCCGCGTGCAGCGGCGCATGCCAGCGGCCTGTCCGTCCCGCCGGCGCAAGCCCGGGCGCGGCCGGGCCGCCCGCGCTCGCCGCCAGCGAGGCTGGTAGCGGCGCGGGCGCGAGAACCGAGGTCCGTTCGGCCAGTTAGTTAGCTGGCCAGCACCCGGGGCAGCTCCCAGTCGGGCCGCAGCGGCATGCCGGACGTCCCGTCGGCGGCCAGCCGCACGCTGAGCACCTGGTGCAGCTGGATGTGGTTGCGGTCGAAGCCGAGGCGGGAGCCGGCCATGTACAGCCGCCATACCCGGGCGGTGCCCTGGCCGACCTCCCGGACCGCCTCGCTCCAGTGGGCGTCCAGGTTGGCGCACCAGGCGGCCAGGGTCCTGGCGTAGTGCTCGCGCAGGTTCTCCTCGTGCCGCACCTCGAACCCGGTGTCGTGCATGAGCGAGATCAGGTAGCCGGGTCCCTCGAGCTCACCGTCGGGGAAGACGTACCGGTTGATGAAACCGCGCTTGCGGATGGGGGGCCCGGTGTCATCCGGCCGGGTGATGCAGTGGTTCAGCAGCCGTCCGCCGGCCTTCAGCTTCCCGTACAGGAACGAAAAGTAGGACGGCAGGTTCGCCTTGCCGATGTGCTCGGTCAGCCCGATCGAGCTGACCGCATCGAAGCCCGTCTCCGGCACGTCACGGTAGTCCAGGTGCCGCACCTCGGCCAGGCCGGACAGCCCCTCCTTCTCGATCGCCTCCTGCGCCCAGGCGGCCTGCCGGGCGGACAGCGTGACCCCGAGCGCCTTGACGCCGTACTCCCGCGCCGCGTGTATCACCATGCCGCCCCAGCCGCAGCCGACGTCGAGCAGCCGCATGCCCGCGCCCAGCCCCAGCTTGCGGGCGACCAGGTCGAACTTGTGCGCCTGCGCCTCCTCCAGCGTCGCGTCCTGGCCGGGATAACAGGCGCAGGTATACGCCATCGACGGCCCGAGCACCCACTCATAGAACCGGTTGGACACGTCGTAGTGATGGGAGATCACCTCGGCGTCGCGGGTCTTGGAGTGCAGCCGGCCGGCCGTCCAGCGGCGGGTTTGCGTCACTTCCTGCGGCGGCGGCGGCATCCGGTGCAGCAGCAGCTTCGGGCCGCCCAGGGCCTGCAGCAGCCGCAGCTTCTCCGCCACGGTCATGTCGATGGCCTGGGCCCTGGTCATCCTGGCCAGGGTCTCGTACATGTCCCCTTCGACGTCCAGCTGCCCGGCCACATACGCCCGGGCCAGGCCGAGTCCTCCCGGCGCCTGGGCCAGGTAGGCCACGGCCGCCGGCGAACGGACAGTGATCTTCACCGGAGCTCCGGCCGCGCCGGCACGGCTGCCGTCATAAGCCCTGAACTCCACCGGGGCATCAGGCCCCGCGAATGCCTCGAAGACCTCCGCCAAAGACATTCTCCGCTTTCCTTCCTGTCGTCCGATACCTCAGCGTCCCCTGACGCACTTCTCATACAGGCCGAGCAGGCGGCCCTCGCCGTCGTAGGAACGCTTAAGCGCGCGGTACGCCTCGCCGTTGTAGAGCCGGTAGAACTCGTCCTCGGCGTAGAACGACGTGGAATACAGCGACTTGTGCCCGTCCAGCTTCGCGACCTCGTCCTCGACGAGGCGGTTGTGGTAGCTGTCGGCCTGACCCACGGGCAGTGGCACGGTCCCCCAGAACCCGAAGTTCACGTACACCTCGCCGGGCCGTAGGGGATAAAGAGTCCAGATCCGCTCGCCGCGCAGCCGCAGCGGGCACATCCACACCGGACTCATTCCCACATTTTCCTGGAAAAATCGTAGGAACTCGGCACCACGTTCGACCGGGATCTCCACGTCTTGGATGACCGCCTCCCGTGGCGGTAGGTGCCGCCGGGCGGTCACGAGGCCGGAGAGGCCATAGCGGCGATCCAGGGCGACCAGCTTGCGGTAGACATCCGAGCGCCGGTACCGACGCGGCCACATCCTCCTGACCAGAGGTTTCTGTACCCCAAAGGGTCGCGAGCACCAGAACCAGTCGGTGTCCCAGCGCCACAGATAGTCGCGGATAGTCAGGAAGTCCTCCTTGTCCCGCCTGACCGATTCGTAGTAGATCTGCTGCCCGGTGTAGTCGCTACGCCACGGCGCCACGGCGCTGAACGCCCCGACGGTGAGGTAAAGATCGTCGGGCCCGAACGCGGTGCCGTCGACGAAATCCGCCCGGTGCCCGCGGAAGCTGCCGTCAGCGGCGATCTGGCTGATCGCGTCCATGCAGGCTTCCGCGCTGCTGAACGGGAAGTGGCGGATGTGCACGAACGGCTGGACGGGTTCGAGCTCGATGGTGAGCGACAGGGAGTAGCCCAGCGTCCCGTAGGAGTTCGGGAAGCCGCGGAACAGGTCGGCATGCTCGTTGTCGTCGGTGGCGCAGACGACACGGCCGTCGCCGGTGAGGATCTCCAGCTCGGTGACAGATTCGTGCGGCATGCCGCTGCGCAGCGAGGTGGACTCGATGCCGAGCCCGGTGACCGCGCCACCCAGGGTTATCGTCTTGAGCTGCGGCACCACCAGCGGCATCAGCTGATGCCTGAGCGTGGCGTCGCACAGGTCCTCGTAGGTGGTCATGCCCCCGACCCGCGCGGTCCTGGTGGCGGGATCAACGCACAACACGTGGCCGAACGCGGAAACGTCCAGGCCCCGGTCCGCCTGAGCGGTTTTCTTCGGGGAAGTTCGCGGGCCGTCGTCGCGGAACCTGAACAAGTTGGACGTGCGCTTGGCCAGCCGCACCGGCGCCCCCGGGGGCAGGGCCGCGTAGGCCTCGCGCAACCGGGCCACCTCGACCTCATGCGGGCCGGCGGTCATGCGGGCATCCACCACGGGCATCCTTCCGGTTTAACGGCTGTCACCCATTACGGAAACGGCCGGGAGCGGGCAAACGAGCAAGATCCGTACTAGCTGGACGAACGCCTCAGGCAGTGTATCTCGCCAACACGGGCCTCTCCCTGTGCCACCGCCCTGACCTCATTGTTCGGCCGCCAGGTCCGGGTCGTGGACGTCTGGGTCCGGGTGGTGGTCATAGCTCTCCGCCAGATCGTCCTCCTCGGCGTCGTCGTAGCTGGCGGCCACCTCCTCCGGGGTCATCGGCAGCCTGGCCAGCGACGGAGGCGTCCCGGCGCTGATCACCTGCCGGAGCAGCAAGGCCATCGAGTACCGCGGCTCGTCGGCGAGGGCCCGGTCGAGCGCGACGTTCGCGAGCGCTCCGTCGCCGGACTGCCACGCCACGAAGGCGAGCAGGGCGGCCGGTCCGGCCACGTACCCGGGCTGCGCCCGCCGGGTCACGTCGATCCACAGCCGTCGGTGCGCGTCCGCCTGCGCCGGGTCCATCCGGGCCCAGGCGTCGTCCCTGACCCGCAGGTCGCGTAGCGCCACCGTGATCCACGCGACCTGGTAGTCCGTGGTGTACTTGCCGCCTGCGCGGTACGCGGCGATCATGGCGCCCACCTCGTTCAGCCCCTCGGCGGCGATGAGCTGCCGCGCGGCACCGATGCGGGGGGACTTGCGGACCTTCGCGAGCAACTGGGCGGCGTGCCGCTCGGCCCGGCGGGTGGCCTGGCGCATGGACTCGGCGGTGCTGCCGCCGAGCGGCGCGACCCGGGCCGCCACCGCGGCCCGGTCGGCCAGCACCCGGTTCCCAGCGCTGGCCATGGCGGCCGCGGCGGAATGTGCGCCGGGATCGAACGGCGTGCCCGCGGCCGGGCAGCAGTCCTCATCAGCGCACAGGTACGACCAGTAGCGCCCGTCCTCGACCCGCAGGACGTCCAGCACGTCGATCCCGGCCGTCCGCGCCGCGGCACCCAGCGCGCCCGCCACCTGGTCGACCAGCGACCGGGGACCGTAGCCGACCGCCACCAGCGCGGCCAGCCGCTGCGAGCCGATGACGCCGACGGCGTGCGCGGCGATGTCCGCGGAGACTCCCGCGCCGGGCGGGTCGGGCAAGTCGTAGCGGAGCGTGACCTTGATCCGGTCGTGGGGCGCCTCGGTCCCGATCACCACCAGGCTGACCTGCGGCACGAAGCCGAGCACGTGCGGGACGATCGCGAGCAGCGACTCGGGCGATCCGGCCCGGACCTGCACCGGGTCCGCCAGCAGGGCGTCCGGGGCCTGAGGGCTGACCGGCGTCTG
>JBKQQQ010000653.1:0-2507 GCA_052144275.1 Streptosporangiaceae bacterium | reverse complement strand
GCCCGCCGGCCAAGCTGGCCAAGGAGAACGCGACCAGGCCGGCGACGAACATGCGCCGCCGGCCGAGCAGGTCAGCGGCCCGGCCACCGAGGATAAGAAGGCCGCCGAACGAGATGGCGTATCCCGTCACCACCCACTGCACCGCATCGGCCGGCATCCGCAATTCGCGCTCAATCGAGGGCAGCGCGACGTTCACGATGCTGAAATCGAGGACGACCATGAACGCGGCGACAAGGATCAGGGCTAGCTGCAACGGCCGGCGACGAGGCGGGCCGGGGCTAGCGGCGGGCCCGGAAACGGGCCTGGAAACGGGCCCGGAAACGGGCCCGGAGATGGGCCCGGAAATGGGCAGAGCGGCGGGCCGGGAATCGCGGCGGTGTGCGAGCGAAGGCTCAGGACGGTTGGAAGGCGCGGTGACGGGCATGATACCAATCAAATACGTTACGGATCGTTTCGGATTTCTACAGGGTACAGCCCGGCGATGAGCGGGGATATTCCGGCCCAGGCGGATCAGCCGGCCCCGGATCCGGTGGGCACGGATCCGGCGGGCCTGGGTCCGGCGGGCCTGGGTCCGGCGGGAGGTGCGGCGGGAGGTGCGGCGGCCGGCGGGGCGCAGCGGGGGCGGCCGCGGAGCCAGGAGGCGGACCGCGCCATCTTGACCGCGGCCGCGGAACTGCTCGCCGAACGAGGGCTGGCCGCGATGTCGATCGAGGAGGTCGCCGCGCGCGCCGGGGTCGGCAAGACCACGATCTACCGGCGCTGGCCGTCCAAGGGCCTGCTCGCGCTGGACGCCTTCGTCGCCTCGTTCCGCGAGGAGCAGCCATTGCCGGACACCGGGACGCTGCGCGGTGACCTGCTCGCGGCGCTGCACGCGTGGGTGCGGGCGGTCACCCAGACGCCGATGGGATCGATGCTGACCGGCCTGATCGCCGAGGCACAGCACGACGCCGAACTGCGCGGGGCGTGGCGAGACCGCGTGATCGAGCCGCTGCGCTCCCAGCACCGGATCATGCTGGACCGCGCCATCGCCCGCGGCGAGATCGCGCCCGGCGTGGAGCGGGATGTTGTCCTCGACCTGTTCTTCGGCGCCGCCGAGCACCGGCTGCTGCTCGGCCACCTGCCGATGAGCGACGACTTCATCGCCGATGTCGTGGACGTGATCCTGGCCGGCGTCGAGCGGCCAGGCTAGGCCCGTGCGCCGGCGCCGGGGAGCCTCGGCACCCGGCTGCCGTCCTGGGGTTGGCCGGCGGCTCTACGGGTAGGCAGTTGGCGGAGGTCTGAATTACGTTATATCGTGTTTGTTGACGTGAGCGACGGGCGCGAATCGCCCGGAGCGCGAAGGAGAGTACGCGATGACCGAAATCGAGCAGCAGGTTCGGAGCTGGTGGTCCAGGTTGATCGCGTGGCTGCGCGGCGCCGAGCACGGCGATGCGGCCCGCAAGGCCAGGGCCGCGATGCAGGACGTGCGCACCAGCGACGCGGGGCGCCGGGCCGAGACCGCGCTGCGCGATCTGCGGGACGGCGAGGCCGGCCGCAAGGCCGAAGCCGCGCTGCGCGACCTGCGCGAGGGCGAGGCCGGCCGCAAGGCCCGGGAAGCCCTGCGCGACCTGCGGGACAGCGAGGCGGTCGGCAAGGCGCGTGACGCCGCCCGGGACGTGCTGCGCGACCTGCGGGAGGGCGAGGCCGGCCGCAAGGCCAAGGCCGCGATCCGCGACCTGCGGGACAGCACGGCGAGCCGCGACAAGCCCTAACCGCGCCGGGGAGCCTGCGCCCGAAGCCCCGACCTCGCGGGGAGCTTGTGCCTGAAGTGACGGCGGGGCCGTGGGCTACCGCCGTGGCCGCGTGGCGGCTACGCTGAAGTGCAAGGAATCCGGGCGGCCGCGAAGAGGCGCATGTCGCTGTCGGGGGCTTCGACGTGAGAGCGCCGCTGTTTGATCTGCACGGATGTTAGCGCTAACGTCGGTCCCGGCTAGCCGCATGGCGCCGCAGCGCGCGCGGCAGAGGGAGGCACGACGTGACGTCGTCACCGGGTGAGCAGGCCAGGAGCCGGGTGAGAACGTCCGTTGTACCCGGCACCGGCAACCTGTCCAGGCCGCCGGTCATGGCCGACGTAGCCCGGCTGGCGGGGGTGTCACACCAGACCGTTTCGCGGGTCCTGAACGAGCACCCGAACGTTCGCCCATTGACCCGGGACAAGGTGCTCGCCGCCATCCGCGAGCTCGCCTACCGGCCGAACGCCGCGGCCAGGACGCTGGTCACCAGGCGCACTCACACGCTTGGCGTGATCACCGCCGACACCATGCTCTACGGCCCCACGTCGATGCTCTACGGGTTCGAACGGGCGGCGCACGACACCTACTTCGTGTCCGTGGCCAGCCTTCCGGCCCTGGACCGCAGGTCGATGCTGGACGCGGTGGACCGGTTCCTCGGCCAGGGCATCGAGGGCATCGTCGTCATCGCGACACAGGACACCGCCGTGGCCGCGCTCGCGCATGTGCCCCCGGAGG
>JBKQQQ010000652.1:0-11473 GCA_052144275.1 Streptosporangiaceae bacterium | reverse complement strand
GCCCGGGCCCGCGTCCGGGTGTACTCCACCCAGTCCACCCACAAGACGCTGACCTCGCTGCGGCAAGGTTCGATGATCCATGTCTGGGACCAGGATTTCAGCCAGAAGGTCGAGGCGACCTTCCACGAGGCTTACATGACGCACACCTCCACCTCGCCGAACTACCAGATCCTGGCCTCCCTGGACCTGGGCCGCCGCCAGGCCGCCCTGGAGGGTTTCGAGCTGGTGCAAAAGCAGATCGAGAACGCGATGCGGCTCCGCGACGCGGTGGACCACCACCCGCTGCTGAGCAAGTACATGCGCTGCCTGACCACCGCCGACCTGATCCCGGCCGAATACCGGCCGGCGTGCATCGACCAGCCGCTGCGCTCCGGCCTGCCGAACATGATCAAGGCCTGGGACTGCGACGAGTTCGTCCTGGACCCGTCCCGGATCACCATCTACATCGGCCCCACCGGTATCGAGGGTGACTCCTTCAAGCGCAAGCAGCTGATGGACCGCTACGGCGTCCAGATCAACAAGACCTCGCGGAACACCGTGCTGTTCATGACCACGATCGGCACCACCCGCAGCTCGGTGGCCTACCTGATCGAGGTGCTGGTGACCATCGCCCGCGAGCTGGAGACCCAGCTGGCCGACATGAGCCCGACCGAGCGGGCCGCGCACGAGCGTGCGGTGCAGCGGCTGACCGCGCCGTCCGCGCCGCTGCCCGACTTCAGCGGCTTCCACCCCAGTTTCACCGACGGCCACGGGGTGCCCACTCCGGAGGGTGACGTGCGGCGTGCCTTCTACCTGTCCTACAACGACAGCTACTGTGAGTACCTCACGCCGGAAGAGGTCGAGCAGCGGGTGGAGAACGGCGATCAGGTCGTGTCCACCACGTACGTCACGCCCTACCCGCCCGGCTATCCCGTGCTGGTGCCCGGCCAGGTGTTCAGCCGGGAGATCCTGTCCTTCATGCGCAGCCTGGACACGCCCGAGATCCACGGGTACCGGCCCGACCTCGGCTACCGCGTCTACCTGGACAAGGCCCTGGAGATCGCCGCCACCACCCGCCCGGCCCCCCGCCCCGACGAGCTAAATCGGCTTGAACAGCCGGCCGGTGGCGCTGCCCGCGACGGTGCGCGCCGCGACGACCAGCCAGGCGGCCAGCAGCAGCACGAACAGGACGACCGACGCGACCCGCAGCGCGTCGCCCTGGCTGCGGGCAGCCAGGGCGATGGTGCCGGTGACGCAGGTACCGACAGGAAACGTAAAACTCCACCACGTTAACCGGCGTCGACCTGACCCGCACGCTCCGGGCGGTGTGGACCGCGGGCCGCCGCCTGACCGGCCCGGCCCGCGACCTTTACGCGATCGCGGGCCGCCCCGCCGGCCGCGCCCGGACCTGAGGGTTCACTCCCGCGTGAACCAGGCGGCCGTGGACTGGACAGGCGGCCGGACCGGCCAGCGTGGCGCGGCCGGGAGGGCGGGCGCGGGCACTGGCACCAGCTGCGCGGGCGTGACCTGCCGCTCTGTCTCTCGCTGGGCCGTGGTGGCCAGCGCCAGCGTGCCGACGTAGCACAGCAGCGCTACCCCGGTCAGGATCGCCATGGCCAGCGACGCGCCCGACTGGCCGTTGCGGACGAAGATCTCCCCGGCCCCAAACGCGCCGCCGATGGCGGTCAGGCCGGCCGCCGCGAGCACGGAGAGCAGCCGGTTCCCTACGCCCACGGCCCTGACCACCAGCAGGATCGCGGTCCCGATCAAGGCCAGGCCGAGCAGTGCGTGGACGGTCAGCGCCAGCGGGGCGGTGGCGATCTCGCCGAAGATCCCGGCGTGCGCGTCGGAGTCCGGGATGGCCACGTAGAGGTTCAGGAAGATGCCCAGGCCGTACTGGGCCACCAGCATGATCAGCACCGCCAGGCTTACCCGGCGCAGCCCGGCCCGCCCCGGCCGGCGTGTGTGCCTGCCCGGTGCCACGAAATTGTCAAGACCGCCAGCCATCGGACCCGCTCACCGTTCCTCTCCTAAGGTCCCTGTCCGTACGCTCCCATCACTAACTACGGCCCCGCGTCCCCCGCAGTTCAGCCGTGTCCGGTAATGCCCCGCAGATCACGATTCGCCCGGACCCGGCCTCACGGCAGCTGGTGTTTCCGGCACCATTCCCCGGCACTGTGCTCCTCGGCGCTGGGGTCCTCGCCCGCGAGGGCCACCTGCCAGTGCTGGTCGGCGGAGATGGCCTCCAGGACGGAAGGGTGGAGCGCGAAGGCGCGGCTGAGCCCGGTGATCTGAAAGAGCCGGAGCACCCGGCCGCCGCTGGTGACCAGCTTGAGTGACCCCTGGCGCAGGCGCAGCCGCCTGAGGCTGCCCACCAGCGCGCCCAGGCCGGTCGAGTCGAGGAAATCCACGTCACGCAGGTCGGCGACGATATGCAGGGTCCCGTTATCGGCGAGATTCATGACCTGCTGGCGCAGCTCGGGGGCGGTGTACACGTCGACCTCGCCCGCGATCCGCAGCACCGCGCAGTCGCCCGCAGTGATCGCTTCTAGGTGAAAGGGCGCCACGCGTGCCTCCGTTGGTCGTCATCGCACAAGATGACAGAGAATGGTGTACGGATACAGTACGGTCGGCATTCAGCATTTGTCAACCGGTGTACTTCGTTGTCATTATGGGTAATAACAGACAGGAGGGGATGGCATGCGAGTCGAAGTGGCCATTGGTCAGCAGATCGCGCACCTTCGTGAGGCGCGGCAGATGTCACTCACGCAGCTGGGCCAGGCTATGGGCCGCTACCTGGGTAAACCCTGGAGCCGCCAGGCCGTCCACCAGGCCGAGCGCGGGCGTCGTGCGTTCACGGCGGCGGAGCTAGCCGCTGTCGCGCTGGCCCTTGACACTTCGATCCCGGCGCTGTTCCTCTCCGGCGCCGGGCCGATCGAACTGCCCGGCGCGACCATCTCGGCCGAGGACTACCGGGCCATCCTGCTCTACGCGGGCGACGACGTCCCCCTGGACGGAGTCGAGGAACTCATCGTGGCGCTGCACGACATCGCAGAGGTCGTATCCCGGCCCACCCTGGCCCGGCTGGCCAAGATCGGCCGGATAGCGGAGCAGGTAGCAAGCGCGTCGCCTGGGCAACGCCAGGCAGATCACCCATCCGGCGTGGCGTAACCCGCCGGAAACATCCGGCATAGATCATGAATCATGGAAACCCGTCGGCTCCTGATCGGATGCGACTTCACCTATGTCGCCGCCGTCAGCACGCCGGTGATCTTCCAGGTGCAGCCGGCCGAATCCGCGCATATCTCGATCGAGAACGGGCAGTGGGCGTCCGAGCCGGCCATGGCCATCCGTGGCTACGCCGACCTGTACGGCAACCCGTGCCTGCGCGCGGTGCTGCCCGCGGGCCGGTCCAGCTTTCGGTACCAGGCCGTGGCCGTGGTGCCCGACCTGACCGAGGAGGTGGACGAGGATGCGCCCGAGTGCGCGCCCGATGCCCTCCCCGACGACACCTTGATCTACACCTTGCCGAGCCGGTACTGCCTGCCTGACGTGCTCGGCGACGAGGCCTGGTCACGCTTCGGCGGCCTGACGCCCGGGTACCGCCGGGTCCAGGCCATCTGCGATCACGTGCATGGCCACCTGACCTTCGAGTACGGCAGTACGACGGCCCTGTCCAGCGCCGCCGACGTCAACCTGGGGAGGCGCGGGGTCTGCCGTGACTTCACCCACCTCGCGATCTCGTTCTGCCGGGCGCTGAACATCCCGGCCCGCTACGTGTTCGGCTACCTGCCCGACCTCGACGTCCCGCCGGATCCGGCGCCGATGGACTTCGCGGCCTGGATGGAAGTGTGGCTGGGCGACCGGTGGTGGACTTTCGATCCCCGCAACAACACCCGGCGCAAAGGCCGTATCGTGATCGGCCGCGGGCGGGACGCCTCCGATGTCGCGATGGCCACCACGTTCGGCGGCCCGCTGCTCGAGTCGATGGTGGTCCAGGCGGAAGAAGAAGTCCAGGCTGGGGGAGACCTGACGGGGGAGGGAGCCCGATGATGCTTGATACCTCGGTGCTGAACGCCCCGGTGCTTGATCACCGCGGGCTAGACCTGGCCGCCGCCCGGCGCGTCAGCTACGTTCTCGAGCAGAGCTTCCGCTACGAATACGACGCGCCGGTGGAGTCGCTGCGACAGCGGCTGGTCATCGTGCCTCCGGCCCGGCACGGCAACCAGTACCTGCGCGCGCACCGGCTCGAGGTGACCGGCGCGAAGGTGCGGCGCCGGGTGCGCCGGGACGCGGCCGGCAACGTCGTGGCACTGCTGCAGGCCGAGCGCGTGCCGCAGTCGATCGAGTTCCGGCTGGCCGCCATCCTCGAACGGATCCGCGACGACGGGCCCGCGGTGCTCGCGGCGCAGGCGCTGCACAGCCCGCGCCTGCTGCGGCCGACCCCGCTCACCGCGGCCGACGAGCGGCTGCGGACCATGGCCGCGGACCTCGTCCCGGAGACCGCCCGGCCCGGCGACCAGGACCCAGAGGACACCGCCGAGCGGATCTGCGCCGCCGTCTTCGAGGCGATCACCTACCAGTACGGCGTCACGTCGGTGACCACCACGGCCGCCGAGGCGCTCGCCGTGGGCCGCGGCGTCTGCCAGGACTACGCGCACGTGATGCTCGCCCTGTGCCATCTGCTCCGGCTGCCGGCCAGGTACGTGTCGGGACACCTGCTCGGCCAGGGCGGCACCCACGCCTGGGTCGAGGTGATCGTGCCGCGGGCCGGCCACGCCGAGGCCATCGCGTTCGACCCGTGCAACGGCCGTCGCACCGACGGCGGTTACGTCACCGTCGCGACCGGCCGCGACTACTCAGACGTCGCCCCCACCTCCGGCTCCTACGTCGGCACATCCCCCGGCCGCCTGACCGCCGGCCGCCGCGTAGGCGTCCTCGCCGCCGCCTGACCCGAGCCGCGCACGTCCAGGCACTGCCGCCAGGTCACGTGCCGGAGCTGCCCTGGCGGGCGTGCGCGCGCAGGATCTCCGACCAGCTCCGCGGCGGCTCGGGGGCGGGCAGCGACGCGTGCGGCCGGCCGTCAGCCAGCACGACCGGGTACCGCCTCAGCTCGTAGCCGGCCGCCGTCCGGCACCGGCCGGTGGCCAGCTCGTAGCTGTACCAGTGCCACGGGCAGGTGACGACCCCGTCGCGGACCAGGCCTTCGGCCAGCGGGCCGCCGTTGTGCGGGCAGGCGCCGTCGGTGACGTGCAGTTCGCCGTCGACAGAGAACACCGCATACGATCGTCCGGCGTGCGAGAACGTCCATTGCGTCTGCCCGTCCGGGCGATCGAGCGGCACCAGGGCCCCGTCCGGCTCGTTCGGCACACTCTCGTTGCTCACGTGCACCCGAGCTCGACGGTGCCGAGCCGGTCGGCGGTCGCGGTCACCACGTCCCCGGCCCGCACCGGCACGGCCGCGGTCAGCCCGCCGGACAGCACGATGTCACCGGCCCGCAGTCCCTCGTTCTCGGCGGCCAGCGAGCGGACCAGCCAGGCGACCGCCGCCGCGGGGTGGCCGAGCGCCGCGGCGCCCGCCGCGGTCGCCACCACCTCGCCGTTGTGCTCGAGCACCACGCCGATCAGCCGCAGGTCCAGGCCGGCCGCCGGGACGGCCGACCCGACCAGGTAGCGGCTCGCCGAGGTGTTGTCCGCGACCACGTCCGGCATGGTGAACTTGTAGTCGGCGTACCGGGAGTCGAGCACCTCGATGCCCACCGCCACCGAAGCGGTCGCGGCCAGCACCGCCGACGAGGTGACCGAAGGCCCGGACAGGTCCGCCCCCATGATGAAGACGATCTCCGGCTCGCACCGGGGCTGGATGTGCCGGGCCACGACGAGGGGCTCGCCGAGGTCGAGCGCGTCCGCGGCGGCCAGGTGGCCGCGGACCGGCTCGTGCACCCCGACCTGGGCCTGCTTCGCGCGGGAGGTCACGCCGAGCTTCCAGCCGGCCAGCGGTCCGGCTTCGAGCCGCAGCCGCCGCTGCACGTCGTAGGCCGCGGCGAGGTCGAAGCCGGAAAGCTCGGCGGACAGCGAGCTGATCGGCGTGCGGTCGGCCCGGGCTTTGGTCAGCCGGGCCGCGATCTCGTCAGGTGGGGTCATGGCAGCGATCCTTACTCGGTGACGCGGACGGTGACGGGGCCGAGGCGGTCGAAGTCGGCGCGGAACACGTCCCCCGCTCGCATCGTCACGGCGGCGTGCAGGGCCCCGGTCATGACCAGGTGCCCGGCTTCCAGCTTGGCGCCCATCTCGCCGAGGGTGTTGGCGAGCCAGGCCACCACCTTGACCGGGTCGCCGAGGGCGGCCGCGCCGGCGCCGGTGTCGACCAGCTCGCCCTGCCGGGTGAGCACCATCCCGATCAGCCGCGGATCCAGTCCTTCCAGCGGGACCAGCCGGCTCGAGATGGCCACCGCCCCGTTGGACGCCAGGTCGGCGACCGTGTCCGCCAGCTTGATCCGCCAGTCGGCGAACCGGGAGTCGACGATCTCCACCGCCGCGGTCATCCCGGCGATGGCGGCCCGGGCGTCCAGCACGCTCACGCCCGGCCCGGCCAGGGAGGATCGCAGCACGAAGGCGATCTCGGCCTCGAGCTTGGGCTGGATGAACGCCGAGACCGGCACCGCGTCGCCGTCGGCGTAGACGGTCGAGGCCAGCACCGGCCCGCAGTCCGGCTGGTCGACCCCGATCATCTTCTGCATCGGCTTGGACGTCAGCCCGACCTTGTACCCGACCACCGAGTCGCCGTCGGCCAGCAGCATGGCGGTCAGCTGCTGCTGCACCGCGTAGCCGTCGGCCATGCCGAGGTCGGGATCGGCGTCGGTGAACGGCTCGATCGGCTGCCGGGTGCGGCGAGCCTCGTACAGCGCCCGGGCCTTGCCGGCCACGTCCGTCAGCGGCATGTCAAGACCAGCCTTCCTTCCGTTGCTGCGAAGACGATTCCGGCGACCAGCCCAGCCGGCGCGACGCCGCCTCGGCCGCCTCCATGATGACGGGCGCCAGCCGGCGCAGCGACATGACGCTGCACCGGGCCAGCGGGACGCCGATGCTGATCGCGGCGACCACCTCGCCGGTGACGTCGCGCACCGGCGCCGCGATGGACGCCACGCCGATCTCGCGCTCGTTGATGGCCTCGGCCCAGCCGCGGCGGCGGACCCGGGCCAGCTCGGCGGCCAGCCGCTCGGGGTCGGTGATGGTGTGCGGCGTAAGGGCGGTCAGCGGGGCCGCGCGCAGCACCGCGTGCCGCCTGGCCTCCGGCAGGTAGGCGAGCAGCACCTTGCCCGAACTGGTGCAGTGCACCGGCACCCGCCGCCCGGTCTCGGTGAACAGCCGCAGCGAGTGCGTGCTCTCCAGCCGGTCCACGTACACGACCTCGTGCCCGTCGAGCACCCCCACCTGGGACGACTCCCCGGTCTGGGCGCGCAGCTCGCCGAGCACCGGCGCGGCCGCGGCGTGCAGGTCCATGTGCACCCGGACCGCCTCGCCCAGCTCGAACATCACGATGCCGAGCCGGTAGCCGCCGGTGCGCGGATTCTGCTCGATCAGCCCTTCGGCGGCCAGCGTGGTGAGCAGCCGGTGCACCGTGCTCTTGCCCAGGCCCAGCCGCCGGGCCAGCTCGGAGACCCCGAGATCGGCCTCCCGGGACCGGAACACCTTGAGCAGCCGGGCCGCGTTGCGCACCGTGGAAAGCCCGCCCCCCTGGGCACCGCCCGGCGTCACGACGCCGGCCCTGCCGGCTCGGCCGGCTGCGCCGGCGGCTGCCACTGCGTCCGCCCGCCGATCGCGGCCAGCAGCTCACGCCGCACCGCATCCGGATCGGGACGAGACTGCGAAGCTAGGGCACCGAGTGCCTCATTGCGCGGCGCGATCGCCGCGGCCAGCATGGCGTGCGCCCGGACCAGCCCCGCCGCCGCCGCGCCGGCCATCTCGTCCACCAGGTCCTCCCGGCCCCGCACCCGGCTGCGGATCGTCTCGAAGTCCCGTGCCGCCGCCGAATGCCCGCCCGCCAGCCCGGTGCCGACGTGTGCCGCCTGGTGCGCAGACAACCCAGCGCCCGGGGAAGCCACGAAGTGGTACACCACGGTCCCCACGCCCAGCGCGTGCCGGACTTCGGCAAAGGCCGGCCCCGCCGACTCGTCGATCAGCGCGAGCTCGGGCAGCACCACCGAGTCGAAGAACCGCAGCGTCCAGGAAAGCCCCTCCACAGAGCCGCGGACCTCCACTTCCTGCCCGTGTACCGGTCCAAGTGAGTCCCGCGTGGCCAGCACGTGCAGGTTCCGCGCGCCCACCGCCGCGACGGTCAGCGGCCCGCCCGCGAGCAGCGGCATCCGGCCGCGGACGGCGGCCGGGAAGGTCAGCGCCTGCGCCACGTAGGCGCGGTGGATCTCCTCGACGTACCGCGCGACGGCCGCACGCATCTGTTCCGGCGTCGACATCGCAGTGCCTTTTCCCAGAGCTTTTTCCAGAGGGCTCACCGACGAGACGTAGCGTTCCTCTATATGGAACGCAGGGGCTTTATCTGGAACATTAGGCGAGGTATGTTCGAGCCGTCAAGCGTTACCAGCCCCGGGAGGCACCGTGGGAATCCTGCGCCTTGCCCACGTCGACGTTCGCACCCCCGACCTCGAGCTGTCCACCGCCTACTACACCGAGGTGCTCGGGCTGCAGCTGGCGGGGCGCGGCGAGGACACCGTCTACCTCAAGTGCTGGGACGAGGAGGACCACCACTCAGTCCGGCTCCGCTACGACCCGCGCACCGGCCTGGACCTGTTCAGCTTCCGGGTCGAGCACCCCGATGACCTCGCCGAACTGGAAAAGGCCGTCGAGGGTTACGGCTGCCAGGTGCAGCGGGTCAGCCGCGGCGAGGCGGTGGGGCAGGGGGAGTCGATCAGGTTCGGCATCCCGTCCGGGCAGACCATGGAGCTGGTCTACGAGCTGGACAAGACCGGCGGCCTGCTGGGCAAGCTGAACCCGGCGCCGGTGCCGCCGCCCGACCTGCCCGGGATCGCGCCGCCGCGCCTGGACCACATGCTGATCAACGCCGAGGAGGTCGGCGAGGCCGGCGCGTTCTTCCAGCAGGTCCTCGGCTTCCGGATGACCGAACAGGTCCTCGACGCCAACGGCCACCAGCTCGGCGTCTGGCTGGAACGCTCGCACTCCCCGCACGACATCGCCATCGTCAACGGCCCGAACGGAGCCCTGCACCACTTCGCCTTCTGGCTGGACGACTGGGACCAGGTCCGCAAGGCCGCCGACATCCTGGCCTTCAACGGCGTGCAGATCGACCAGGGGCCGACCAGGCACGGGGTGACCCGCGGCAACACCATCTACTTCTTCGACCCGCTCGGCATCAGGAACGAGGTGTTCACCGGCGGGTACCGCCCGGACCCTGACTTCCCGTCGATCACCTGGACCGAGGACCAGTTCGGCCGCGGCCTGTTCTACTACGAGAACGTCATCAGCCAGCGTTTCCTGAGCTTCCACACCTGAAGGTGAGCTTATGAGCGATCGCATCTTGCGCTTGCAGCATGTCGAGGTCAGGGTTCCCGACCTCGAGCTGTGCACGGCCTACTACACCGAAGTGGTCGGCCTCATCGAGGTCGCCCACGAAGAGGGCCGGGTGTTCCTGAAGTGCTGGGACGAGCACGAGCACCATTCGGTCGTGCTGCGCCAGGCGCCCACCTACGGCCTGGATCACATGTCGTTCAAGGTGGCCGAGGCGGGCGACCTGGACTACTACGCCGGCCGGGTGGAAAAAGCCGGGATCACGGTCAAGCGCTTCGCCGCACGAGAGCTAGGCCCGGGCTGGGGCGAGGCGATCAGGTTCGAGGCCCCGTCCGGCCACCTGGTCGAGCTGGTCTACGGCATGGAGAAGGTCGGCAACATGCTGCCGCTGACCAACCCGCCGCCGCGCCCGGCCAACCTGGTCGGCATCGCGCCGCCCCGGCTTGACCACATCTTCATCATGGCCGAGGACGTAGACGGCTCATGCGCGTTCTTCCGTGACGTGCTGGAGTTCCGGCTGACCGAGCAGATCCTCGCCAACGACGGCCACCAGCTCGCCGTCTGGCTGGAGCGCTCGCACACCCCGCACGACATCGCCATCGTCACCGGGCCGAACGGGGCCTTGCACCACTTCGCCTTCTGGGTGGACGACTGGAACGGGGTGCGCGAGGCCGCCGACCTGCTGGCCTTCAACGGCGTGACCATCGACGTGGCGCCGACCAGGCACGGCGTCACCCGCGGCTATACCGTCTACTTCTTCGACCCGGTGGGCAACAGGAACGAGGTGTTCACCGGCGGCTACTGGGTCGACCCGGACTTCGAGCCGATCACCTGGACCGAGGAGGAGATGGGCCGGGCCATGTTCTACTACGCAGGCCAGGTCAACGAGCGCTTCTTCACGGTGCACTCCTGATGAGCGAGGAGAACGGCGAGCGTCCTGCTCCGGCGGGCGCCGCGTTCCGCCGTACCGACCGTACCGATGCTCCTTACTACCTAGCCCGTTATGCCGAACGACGTGGGCTCAAGCAGGCCGCTCAATCCGCGAGCCTCACCGAGGCCGACGCGGACGCCGACTTGCCGCTCTACCTGCGCCGGTTCCGCGAGCGAGGCGCGCAGAGCCCAGCCACAGCCCTGCTCGAAGTGGACGGGGAGAGCTTCACCAGGGAGTTCGCCGGAACGTCCCGGGACAAGGAGATCGTCGCGCCGCCGGAGCGCAAGCCGCAGGAGGACTTCGCCACCGAGATCCGGATCATCAGGCACGGGATCACCCAGGGCTACTCGACCGACTCCGGCCTGACCCCGATGGGCGGCTGGCAGTCCCACCAGCGCGGGCACAGCCTGTCCAAGAGCGTCCGCCCCGGGCAGAAGGTGCGGATCGTCTGCGCCGACACCAGCCGGGCCCGGCAGACCGCCGACCAGATCTACCGCGGCATGACCGACGGGCTGCACCAATGGGGCCGCGAGGCCGACATCGGCAAGCCCGAGCCCATCCCCGAGCTGCGCAACTTTCAGGTCTGGACGCCGGAAGGGCCGCGCGACGTCACCTCGGCGTTCCGCCAGTACCAGGCGCTGATGGAGAAGCTGGAGCGGATGGCGGTCGGCGACCGGCCGCGCTGGCTGGTGGAGATCGACCGGTTCTACCGCACCCAGCTCGGCGGCGCGGACCCGATCTACATGTGGCTGACCATCCCGCTGATGTACTTCGAGCCGCCGCAGTCCTGCGTGCGCCGCTTCTGGCGCGGCTTCCACCGGCTGATGGCGGAGTCGCCGGACACCCGGATCATCGCGGCCACCCATTCCGGGCCGATCCGGGCCTTCGCCACCTGGGCGCACGGCTACGACCCGGGGGAGCCGTACAACACCGAGGAAGTGGTGGTGCGGATCCGCCGCGGCGGCGGGACCGCCCTGGTGGCCTACCGCAACCGGGTCACCGAGGTGAACGTGCCCCCGCC
>JBKQQQ010000651.1:0-5195 GCA_052144275.1 Streptosporangiaceae bacterium | reverse complement strand
ACCCGGCGTGCGAGGGTGCCGCCGTGCGCGTGGTTGCTGGCCACGTGGCCACGGGTGACGCCGGGACAGGCGAGGACGGGGCGGGCGTTCGGGCCGACGGTGCGGTGGTCGCAGGCTTCGGTGCTTGCGTGCTTGGAGAGGTAGACGCTCCCGGCGGCGTGGTTGAACCGCATCCGGCAGCCAGGCCGACCACCGCGGCCAGTACCGCGAGGCCGCGCAGCGATCGCATGCTGCTCACTCCCTCACTGATAATGATCCTGTACTTTTGGTCTAGGAGGCGGCACCACCCGAGTAAAGGGACGAAAGACCTTTCACCGTTCCATTGGCCGGGACCCCTGTACAGCGGCGCATTGTCCGGCTGACTGCCCGATGCGGGTCCTGACGTGCTGAAGGTGAACAGGCACGGTTTCGAAATCATGCTGGTTGCCGAATCCCATGATCACCGCAGAAGACCGTGCTTCGCTTGTCATCATTCCGGCCGACGCGTGGGTGACTACCGCACAAGCTAGCCTGCAGAGCACTCCGGCCCAGCCGGTGACCGGCGCCACAAGGCGCAAGTGCCTATGCCGTGGGGACCAACGCCTCTGCTGACCGGCCTGGCCACGGCGTCAGCGTAGAGGCAGCCGCCCGGGTGAAGGCCGGGTCGCGGGCCGGGCGGGAAGACGGAGGAGGCGGACATGCGCCTCACAATCAGGGATGGGCTGGCGACCTTGTTCGTGGCCGCGGCGGCGGCTGCTTACGTCCCCTGGGTGACCCAGACGGCGATGACTGGCTGGTCCGTCCGGGTGACCGCAGCGGTCGTGTTCGCGCTGGGCTGGGCCGCCTGCCTCACCGACCAGAAGCAGATGGCCGTGATCTACGGAGCCAGCCGCGCGGGCCCGCGGCCGCCGGCGGCCTACGTCGTGCTCGTCTCGGCCATCGGCGCCCTGGCGCTGGTGACCGGGGTCATCGCCCTAGTGGCCGGCAGCGCGGCCATGCTGGCGACGCTGGCGGCATCGATGGCTGGGCTGTGGGTGATCGCCACGGCCAGGCACGCGCTGGCGTCCGGGAGCGGGAATCCATCCCCACGGCCGGCGAAGACCGCGTGAGCATTCAGCGGCTCACCCGGGCTACAGCCGCACTGGCGCGCAGCACCGGGGCCGTAGCTGGCGGCGGCATCTCCGCGCGGGCGCCGGGACTGACCACGCGGTTCGCGGCCCGGCCCGCGGTGCGAGGCATGCGGGTCAGGCCCCCGGCGCGCCTTAGCGGATGAAGTCCCTGACGGCCGCCATGACCTCGGCGGGCCCCGAAACGCGCTGGAATCGTGCTGGTCAGAAAGGTCGGGTTGGAGTACCTGCGGTATGGCGGCGATGAGGCGGAGATCAAGGATGCTAGGCAAACGTGCAGGCATCGGTTTGGTGATCGTGGGTGCCACGGCGGCGTACTTGCGTTTCCTGCGCCCGTGGCATCTGCACTGGGGGGCCACCGAGCAGGAGGCGAGCGGGGAGGTCGCCGGCGATGAGCTGATGCCTCATCCGGACATCGTCGCCACCCGGGTGGTCGAAATCGACGCCCCTCCGTCGGCGATCTGGCCGTGGCTGGTGCAGATGGGGCCAGGACGCGGCGGCGCCTACACCTACGACTGGATCGAGCGGAGGCTTGGCCTCGACATCCGCAACACCGACCGCGTCATCCCCGAACTGCAGCACCTCAAGGTGGGTGATGAGATTCCGATGCCCGGCTACGCGATGCGCGTGGAGCGGCTCGACCCCGGTCGGGCGATGGTCGTCCGGTCGGGCAACCATGCGTGGGTGTGGTCGTTCGAGCTGCGGCCGGCCGGCGGGCATACCCGGCTGATCAGCCGGAACCGCTTTGATACGTCCCTGTTGCCGGCACGGGACAAGCTCGCGTACCCGGTCATCGAGCCAGGCTCGTGGGTGATGGAGCGCAAGATGCTTCTCACCATCAAGCAGCGGGCCGAGCGCCTAGCCCGGACACAGCCGGCAACATGACGAACAACCGGCACCGGGGATCATCGGAGCCGCCGGCATCACGGACCACCACCATCGGATGCTCCCGCGCCTGAACCGCAGACGGCACAGCACCCCTGCTCGCAGAGCTCAACCGGCCCGCACGCAAGATATCGGGCATGAACCATATCAGCACAGAACAAGCAAGGCGCCAGCGCTGCTCGCGCCGGGCAAACCAGGCCGGCAAAGCGCTATCGCCGGGCCTGGCCCAGCAGCTGCCCTCGTCCTGGCGCCCCCGACCTGGTCAGCCCTGGCTGGTCGTGGACCTGAACTGCATCGTCGTCGAGGCGTCGTCGTGACTGCCGCTCGCGGGCTTGCGGCTCCCGTCGCCGAGCTTGCGCTGATGCGGCGCTCGGGCCGGGCGCCGCTGCGCGGACCGGTGAGGTTCCCAGCTGAAGGTAGCGATGGCAACGGCCAGCCCGGCTACGGCCCAGGCCGCGAGCACGAGGAGGTCGCGGGCGGGGAGCCACGCATGGCCGGCAGTGTGCCCGAGAGAGCTCGCCAGGGCGTGGACCAGCGGCTGGGCCGGGAGGTAGCTGGCGATGGTGAAGAGCCAGCGGGGTTCCCTGATGGCACCGAAGATCCCGGAGATCACGATGACCGGGAAGTAGGTCAGCAGCATCGTCGGCGCGGCGGCTTCGACGGTGGGGATCACGGCGGTGAGGGCGGTGGCGGTGGCCGCCCAGGCGAACGCGCCGAGAATGAAGGCCGCCAGCGCTCCGAGGGCGCCGCTCACGGTCAGGTGGGTGCCGTAGATGAGGACGCCGGCGGCGACGGTGGCGGCTCCGGCGAGGACGGAGACGACGACGGTGGCGAGGATGCGGCCGACGAAGTAGCACCAGTGCGGGAGGGGGGTGGCCCGCCAGCGCTTGAGGACGCCGGATTCGCGTGCTGCGACGAGGCGGACGCCGTAGGTGTTCCAGGCGGTGAGGGTGAGGCCGAAGGCGGCGTAGCCGGCGATGTCGGTGGCGCCCGTGTGGGTCTGCTGGGTGTGGGAGGCGAGGAGCAGGATAACGGGGAGGCCGACGCCGATGGTGATCGCTCGGCCGCTGGCCAGCAGGCGCGCCTGGTAGCTGATCTGAGCGGCGAGGAGACGCCCGACGCTCGGCATCCGGGCAGCGACCGGGGCGGTGTCGGTCATGGGAGGTTTCCTTCCGGGGTCAGGGGCTCGCCGATAGCGGCCAGGTAGGCCTCTTCGAGGTTGGGCGGCCCGACCTCGATCGCAGCGAGGTCCAGGTGGTGACGATCGGCCCAGCCGATCAGGTCCCGCAACGGCGGGGTGATGTCCTGGGCGCGGATGACGAGCGCGTGGCTGTCGCGGTCGAGGTGCCCGGCGAGGGTGGCGGGCAGGTCGGCGAGGGGCGCGCCGTCGGGCAGCGGGTAGCGGATCACGGCCGGCCCGACCCGGGCGCGCAGCCCTTCGGGGGTGGTGTCGGCCACGATCCGCCCGGCCGCGAGGAGGATAAGCCGGCTGGCGAGGTGGTCGGCCTCGTCGATGTAGTGGGTGGTCAGAACGACGGTGGTGCCCGTCGTGGTGAGGTTCTCGACCGCCGTCCACGCGCGGCGGCGGGCTTCGGGGTCGAGCCCGGTGGTTGGCTCGTCGAGGAACAGCACGTCGGGACCGCCGATGATCCCGATGGCCACGTCGACCCGGCGGCGCTGCCCGCCGGAAAGGACGCCGACCCTGGCCTGGGCGTCGTCGACGAGATCGACCAGCTCGAGGACCTCCCCGACCGGGCGGGGCGACGGGTAGAGCCCGGCGAACACCTGGAGCGTGTTGCGGACGGTGAGCTCGGCGTCGAGGCTGGTCGACTGCAGCACCAGGCCTATCCGCGCCCGCCACCTGCGGCCGCCGCGATGAGGATCGGTCCCCAGCACCCGGACGGTGCCGCTGGTGGGGGCGAGGAATCCTTCCAGCATCTCCAGGGTGGTGGTCTTGCCGGCTCCGTTCGGCCCGAGCACGGCGACCAGCTGGCCCTCGGGGACCTCGAAGCTGACGCCGTCGACAGCCGCGAAGTCCCCGAAGCGCTTGGTGAGCCGGTCGATCACGATCGCGCTCACAACGTCCGCCTGGCCTGTCCCTGGCGGCGAGCCCGGTAGCTGCTGAGCGCGCCGATCACGCCCCAGATCAGCAGGACGGCGCCGACCCCGGCGAGCAGCGCCCCGCCGTGAATCACGATGCCGATGACGAGCAGGATCGCCCCGGCGATGCCGCGGATGGCCGGACCATTGTGACCTCGGAAGAGAAACAGCATGGGATGGCTCCTTTTCAGTGGTGATGAGCGTGCAGCGGTCAGGAGGAGGAGGTGGCGGTCAGGCCTCGGACGGCCATGGTGACGGCGGCCCGGACGACGTCCGCGAGCGGCGGCCGGCTGGCGGACTGGCGGAACCAGTGCATGACGGCGGCCCGCTCGGCGGCGACGACCACCGCGGCGAGCACGAGCGGTTCGAGGTCGTCGGCGGCGGCACCGATGCGGGAGGCGATCACCTCGGCCAGCCGCCGCTCGCTGGCTGCCATGACCTTGAGGTACTCGCCGTGCAGCGCAGGCTCCGCGGCCACGAGGGCGCGGAACCCGTCCAGCCAGCCATCGGGCAGGCCGTCCTGTCCCCCCGGACCGTAATGGCCGGCCACGATCGCGACGAGCGCGTCGGCCAGTGGTTCTCCGGCAGGTCGTCCGGCCAGGTTGGCCGCCATCCGGGCGGCCCGCAGCGTCGTCGGGAAGACGATCGCTGCTTCCTTGCTCGGGAAGTAGTTGTTGAACGTCCGGGGAGACACCCCGACCGCCTCGGCAATCTGGGGGACCCGCACGCTGGCGAGTCCCTCGGCCTTGGCCAGCTCGAAGGCGGCCAGCGCCAGGTCCAGGCGCGTCTGCTCCCTCTGCTGGTCCCTGCGCCGTAGCGGCGGGCGTCCTGGAGTCGTCGATGTGAGTGCCATGACCTCACGGTAGCGTTAGTTTGCGTACTACGCAATCAATTCGCTATACGTAATTAGTGCGCTGCACGCAGCGCGGCACCTGGCTACGGCCGGTCGAAGCGGGCCTGGAAGAACCTGAGGTAGCGCGGCTCGTAGGTCATGACGAGCCCTTTCGCTGACTCGCGCTGAGCGTAGACCGCCTCCACTGCCTCGGCCACGATGTCCATGTGCGCCTGGGTGTAGACCCGGCGAGGGATCGCCAGCCGGGTCAG
>JBKQQQ010000650.1:0-6892 GCA_052144275.1 Streptosporangiaceae bacterium | reverse complement strand
GCTGCAGCCGGCATGGCGCCGGGCACCGCAGCCCAAGCATCGGCCGGGTCTCGCGTGAGTGACGGTAATGCTCATCGTGCGCTGCCGATCCGTACTCACGGAGCGCCGCCGCAAGAGCGCCACATAGCGAGGTCGGTAACACGGGCGCGGGCCCTCCTCGCGGCATCCGGTGCTCGTTCGCACCCAACCTGCCGACACCACAGCGACACCGCTGACGTCACACACATGTCCTCGACGTGAAAGCCCAGGTCAGCACAATGTTTACACCACGTTCGTTCGGCAAAGTCGGCGTCGAGGCCTACGCCGCGTACGCGCTGCGTGCCTGGCTGGCCCGCGAGAACTGGATCAGCGACCAGACCCGGCGGTTCGCCAAGTGGTCCGCGATCTGCTCCTTCGCGCTCGGCATGGCCGGACAGGTCGCCTACCATCTGCTCGCCCAGGCCGGGACGGCGCGGGCACCGTGGCCGATCACCATGATCGTGTCCTGCCTGCCGGTCCTGGTCCTGGCCATGGGCACCACCCTCGCCCACATGCTGCGCGCCGACGCCGGACCTGGCCACGGGACGAGGGGACCGGCCGCAGACCGGCCCCCCGCCCGGTCCCGCGAGGACCAGGCCGGGCCATCCCCAGACCAGACCGCGAGCGCAGGGACACCCGCCGAACCCGGTCCTCCCGCCAGGACAGCAACGGTCCCACGGCAGGACCACCGCCCCGGCCCGAGGACCAAGGCACCGGATCAGACCGAGACCGGCCAGGACGCCTGATCGCCAGCAGGCTCGCAGCAGCGGGAAAGCCAGTATCACGGCGGGCCTTGCGCAGCAGGGGGATCAGGGGTTCCAACGCGGCCCTGAATGCCCTGGCGCGCGAGATCAACGCCGAACTGGCTGGCACCAGTCGCGCCGCGCCGGGTCTTGACGGCGCTGCCGCGTGATCTGAAACGAACGATCACGGCCGGTCCCGGCAGTCCGACCCAGACCGGTGGTAGCGCAATGGGCTACGCCACCGGCCTGGGTCACCGGCAGAGCGCTGCGAGCCCCGCTCTATCAGCTCGCCGCCCGGCCACGGTCTTCTTGAGGATCGCGATTATCGAGGCGCCGCCCGCGATGCCGCAGGCATCCGTGCTTGGCGATAATGCGGCGGCTCCGGCAGAGCCGACCGTCCATACTTGGCGCATGGTCACCTTCAGGCGAGAGATCAGGCTCTGGCACGAAACTGACGTGACGCAGCGGCACTGATGATCCGCGATGACGCGGACACCTGCTGGCTCGCTTGCCAGATGCAGCACAGCCGGATCACGACTCCCGGCCCGGCCGTGATCAACGACCCCCGGTCCGCCACGATCCAGCGCCGCATCGACGTCGACCTGTTCGTCGTCAGCCTGAACCGCCTGCACGCCGTCGCCAGGCTAGCCGCCGAAGTCGCCGACCCGCGGAATGTCCTTCCCGCGGCACTTGACCAGTTCAGCGACCAGACCGCAGGCTTCCCGCTGTCCGGCGACGAGCCTGACCAGCCCGCGACCAGGCGATCGGCCACGTATCCGGCGGTGACCGGCATCGCGGTCGTACGCTCATGAAACGTGGACAAGGACCGCGTCATTGGGCTGGGTACCGTGGGGATACTGGCGGGCACAATCGCCGTCATTTTCAGCACGCGCACCGGCACGGCTGCGACGGTTCTTACGTGGGTCTTCGCCGGGTCGGCGATCGCCGCTTTCATCGCTCTTCCCTGGTCCTAGTACCAACGAGCCTTGTCATGGCTGCGGTCTGGCGTGATTGCCCGCATGGTGCCCCGGCGGCTGCGCCGGCGTCGTGACCGGGCCCAGCTGATGGCCGCGGCCCGCTGGCGGTTTACCACCGACGGGCTTGAAGTTCCCCAGGTCAGGCGGGACGTCGACAGGAACATCGATCATCCGTCCTACTCGCGGCCAGCTGACTCCGTTCCCCCCTGCGTGCGCATCATCGCCCTCGTGCCGTGCGGGCAGCTGGGAGGGACGCCGGACTCGCAAGAACTGCGCGATCGTTTCCTGGCATGGCTGGCGCGGACGTCGGCGATGGCGCTGATCGGTGATCTGCGTCCCGGCCAGCAGGATGTGACGTGGAAATCGTGGGCTACACCCCGCAGGTCCAACCTGCGGGCCGACCTTACCGGCGAGGATCAGGCCCAGGTTCCGGTAGCCTCAGTGGTCCTAGAGCTGCCGTCGGACGGCGTGCGGCTCGCAGGCACCGATCCGAGGTACGCCGAGCTGATCCTGCACGTTGACCTGCCGGCTACCGATTTCGCCCGCGGCCTGCCCGACTGGCGGCGCCGGCTTACGGAGGCCGTGTCCATGCCTGGCGAGCTGGCGCGGTTCCTGCAAGAACTCGGACTGGGCCTTCCAGGCGAGCCGCCGGCCCAGGCCGGGGTCCTGCTGCGGGGCAGGCAGTCGCTCGCCGAGATAGTCATCCCGGGCAATATCCCGGTGCTGCCGGCCTCGTCCGCTCAGATCGTGAGCGAGTTCATCGGGCTCGCCATTGCCGTCCCGGACGGGAGAACCGCCGAGGAGACCGCGGGCCTGATGGTGCTGGACCTCTCCGAACGGGACCTGCACCTGAACGGGACCCAGGCGGAGATGTCCGGGAAGATCGCCCCGGTCGCCGGTCCTGCCGAGGTGCCATCCGGGCTGGCGGCTGCCGACGAGGTGAATCGCCTTCTTGCGGCCGGCTCGGCGGGTAACCTGCCCCGGCTGTCACAGCTGTCCGACGATGTGCTGGGAGCTACCCCGACCCGGTACACGATGGCCGGTGACGCGCCGTATGTGCCCCGGCCGGGCCATGACGCCGCGATCCGCGCCCTGCTGGCCGCTACCAGCCTCCGTATCCGTTCGTGGTCGTGTGGGGGGACACTAAGTCGGGGAAGTCCCGCACCCTCGCCGAGGCGCTCCGGGCCGTGTTCGTACGCGAGTCCGGTGATCCGGTGGTGGTGCTGCCGAAGGACGGCGCGGCGCTGGCGGAGCTGTCCCGAATCGGGCTGCCGGTCCCGGAGGACGGCGCGCCCGCGGTCGTGCTGCTCGATGACCTGGCTCCCGCCGACCTTGAGGCGCTTACCCCCGATGTCCTTGACCAGGTGACCAGCTGGGCAGTGATCGCCGCCACCATGACCGCGCGGCAGCGCAGCGACGTGCTCAGGTCCGGCAGCGAGGTCGGTGCTGTCGCGCGGAGCGCGCTGGAGCACAGATCCCGCCAGTACGAACTGCCGTCTGACCCGCCGGCCGGGGCGGCGAAGGCAGACGCCGAACGGCTCTATCCCGGGGAGAGGTTTGACGGGAGCATCGCCGAGACCCTCGTCGGCGGCCGTGAGCTGATCGCCAGGTACAAGGCAAGCCACGATGAGAACCCGGCAGGGTGCGCGGTCCTGCGCGCGGCCATCGACTGCCGCCGGGCAGGACTGTCCAGGCCCGTGACTGAACCCGAACTGCTCCGGCTCTTCCCGTCCTACCTGCGGGCCATCCGGGTCGACCTGGCCGCCGCCGGCGACCTGTTCGCTGACGGGATCCGCTGGGCCGCGGTTCCGGTCGCTTCCCAGGTCGCTTTGCTGCGGCGGGCCGGGTCTGGGAGTGAGACCGCTGCCTGGATCGTCCTCGATCACGCCGTCACGGCGGATGACGGTGACGGTGATCAGAGCCCGCGTCCGATCCCGGCGGACACCTGGGCTGAGGTGATCGCGATGATCAGCCCGGAGGACGCTCTGGGTGTGGGATTCGCCGCGTACGCACGCTACGCGGTCAGCGCTGCCATGTCCGCGTTCCGCAAGGGGAGCGCCTCACCCGATGCTGACCTTGCCCAGGCGGCGACATTCAGCCTGGGGTTCTTGCTCGACGAGCACGGCGATCCCGCTGACGCCCGCGCCGCTTACCAGCACGTTGCCGATTCAGGTCACCCTGAATACGCTCCCGCGGCGGCGGTGAACCTCGGCGCCCTGCTGGCCCGGCAAGGCGACTTCGCGGGCGCCCGCGCCGCTTACAAGCAAGCCATTGCCACGGGCCACCCAGATCAGGTATCCATGGCGGAGATCAATCAGGGCCTGCTGCTCACCGACCAGGGAGACACCGGTGAGGCGCGTGCGGCGTTCCTGCGGGCCATCGACTCGGCCCACCCGGACAACGCGCCGGCCGCTGCGGTCAACCTGGGGAACCTGCTCACCGGCATAGGCGAGACCGAGGCGGCCCGCGACGCATATCAGCGGGCCATCGCCTCCGGGCACCCCGACCACTCGGCAGCCGCCGAAGTCGGCCTGGGGAACCTGCTAGCGGAGCAAGGTGATACGGCTGGCGCCCGCGACGCGTTCCAGCACGTCATCGATTCCGGCCACGCCGACTACGGGCCCATGGCAGAAACCAACCTCGGCTACATCCTGGCGCGCCAGGGAGACAATGACACCGCTCGCTCTGCCTACCAGCACGTCATCGACTCCGGTCATCCGCGCCACGTGCCATCAGCCGCATTCAATCTCGGGAACCTGCTCACCGGCCTAGGCGAGACCGAGGCCGCCCGTGACGCGTACCAGCGGGCCATCGACTCGGGCCAGCCCGACCACGCACCTGCGGCAGCAGTCAACCTCGGGAACCTGCTCAAGCAGCAGGGCGACCCCGACGGCGCCCGCGCCGCGTTCCAGCTCGCGCTTCACTCCGGCAACCCCGTACAGGCAGCCATGGCCCAAGTACAGCTCGCGAACCTGCTATTGCAGCGGGGCGATACCGACGGTGCCCGCGCCGCTTATCAATCCGTCATAGAGGATGGTCCAGCCCGCCCTGCAGCAGCCGCGGCCTTGAATCTCGCAATGCTTCTCATCGCCGGACACGAATTCGATGCGGCCCGCCAGGCCCTGCCCCTCGCAATCAACTCCGGCGAAGCCGATATTTCTGGCGAGGCCCAGCGCCTCCTCGACTCGCTGAGCGGCGTCCCCGATGAAAGCGCATAACCCGAGAGACCCGCACCATCACCACGACAGCGTTACCGCGCCACGCCGAGCTGAAGCCTCGGCTCTGGGGACTGTAATTTCAACGGTGTAACTCCCGAGACGGAGGAGACACCAGATGACTGACGTGACAGAGAACCGGGACCAGGCCGAGGCGGAGCTGTCGGCGGCCGATGAGCAGGTCCTGCGTGAGCTTACCCAGCGGGCCCGGACGGGCGGGCTGAAGCTGACCGGCGAGGGCGGCCTGCTCGGGAAGCTGACCAAGATGGTCATCGAGGGCGCCCTGGAAGGCGAGCTCGATGACCACCTCGGCTACGCCAAGCATGACCCGGAAGGCCGCAGCGAGCGACGATTTTAATATTTGTTTGCACTACATATATTTTGGGATCGCCGAAACCAGAGGTGACGGTGTCATCCCAAACATTTGTGAAAGGGAACACGGGAAAGTCATCAATGTATCTTATGTACGTAAGGGTATTTCCAGCTGGCATCAAGCGCCTTGCAGCCGCCAGCCTCTTGAATCCCTCCGCATGCGTCTTCCAATATCCCGGAGTTGGTCGGTATCTTTTACCCTCGAACTCAACAGGAAAGTCGCCAGGCGGACGCTGGCTTGTAAGGTCAGATATGCGAAAGAGTCGACCATCAGTAGAACCGTCTGCGCGAACCCGCCTACCATCGCTTCGCTCAGTCCAGGTATACTGGCCTCCTCCAGCACCTCCAGCTTCCTTGGCTTGGTATAGACGACGGAACTTCAATTGGTCGTGATCCTTCGAATACCAGAGAATATAGTCAGCAATTCCCGGCAATCCATCACTGGTCGCGCTCGATGTCTTCCTGAAGGTAATCAGTGAAACAAAGTTGTCGGCGCCGAAGACTTCATCAAGGAGACAGCGGACAAGATGAACGTTTTCGTCTCCTATCTGAACAAAGACGCTGCCGGAATCGGTGAGCAGATCTCGGCTCACGGTCAGCCGGTCGCGAAGGTAAGTCAAGTACGAGTGGATGCCATACTCCCAGGTGTCGCGGAACGCTCGGATCTGCTCGACCTCGCGTGTCGCATCCTCGATCTTGCCGTCTCTTACGTCGCGTCGGCGCGCAGAGGCCTGCCAATTGCTGCCAAACTTGATGCCATAGGGAGGATCGATGTAGATCATCTGGACTTGGCCCCGCAGCCCTTCGCGCTCTGCGAGGCTAGCCATAACGTTGAGAGAGTCCCCGAGGATCATGCGGTTGGACCAGTTGGCGTGGTGGTGATAGAAGTCGACGAGTTCCAGTTCATCCAGGCCGTCGAAGGTGTCGAACAGGGTGAGTTCGGGCTCTTCCTCTGGGCGTTCGGCGGTGCCGCGCAGGTTCTCGATGATGACCCGAGGATCGATCTTCTCCTGAATGTAGATGGGCGGTGCATCGACAACGAGGTCCTCGCTGTCGAGGATGTCCTTGCCCTTCCAGACCAGTTGCGGGTCGAGCGTGGGGTCCCGCTTATACGGGACAGGTTTGAGCTGTTCCATCTCCGGAGTGACGAAGTCCTGTGCGCGCGGGTCAGCCGTGGGGATATTGGCTCGCTTGTCGGCGTGGGTGATCGCGTCGACAGTTGTCGGTGCGTTCGTCTTGCTTTTCCGTGCTGGCATGCGACGTTCCTCGTATCAGGCGGGCAGTCCTATGATGGGCCGGTCGGCGTAAAGATTGTCGATGGCGTCGCGGAGAAGGGGTCCCGCATCGGCCGGGTTGTGGACTTCAACGTAGCCCCAGCGGCCGAACTCGCCCCAGTTGTTGACGGCCGCGCACCACTGGTTACGGGCAGTGTCGGCCTTGGCCACTGTAGGACCAGGAGACTTGCGGCTCCCCGAGACCTCGATAATCAGCGTGCGCTCGACGTCGCCCGGTTCGGTGACGAGGCGGACCAGGAAGTCGGGCACATACTCATGGGTTCGTCCTTCGT
>JBKQQQ010000649.1:0-3529 GCA_052144275.1 Streptosporangiaceae bacterium | reverse complement strand
CCGTGACCTCGGGCCTGCCGAAGATCCTGGCCGGCATCGCCAGCACCATCGTGCTGACCCGGTCGCTGTTCACGATCGCCGCGCTGCTGTTGCTGCTGGTGGCCGGGGCCGCCCTGGTGCTGGCCGCCCGGCTGCTGGCCGGCCTGCGCGAGGAGGAGTCCGCGCTGCTGCGGGCGCGTGGCGCCACCAGGTGGCAGGTGGTGCGGCCGGTGCTGGCCGAGGCGGTGCTGGTGGGCGCCGCGGCCGGCCTGGCGGGCGTGCTGGCCGGCACCCGCCTGACCGGCGTGCTGGCCGGTAGCAGCCTGGCCCGCCTGGCCGACCTGCGCCTGGCCGGTTATACGAGCCGTGGCATCGTCCCGCTGGCCTGGCTGTCGGCCCTGGCCATGCTGGTCGTGTGCGCCGCGGTGATGACCTGGCCGGCGCTGCACGCCCCGGCTCCCGACGCCGCCAGGCTCCGTCGCGGCCGGCAGGCCCGGCTGGCGGGGATCGCCTGGGCGGGCGGCGATCTGGCCCTGGTGGCGCTCGCCGCGGTCGCGGTGTGGGAACTGCGCGGCTATTCGGCGGTCGCGCATCCGGCCACGGGATCGCTCGGGATCGATCCCGTGGTCGCCCTCGCCCTCGCCCCCGCGCTCGCGCTGGCCGGGGTGGCGCTCATCCCGCTCCGCGGGCTGCCGCTGCTGGCCAGGCTGGCCGACAAGGCGACCGACCGCGGACGGCGGCTGGCCGCCGCCATAGTGAGCTGGCAGATCGCCAGGCGGCCGATCCGCCAGGCGGGCCCCGTCCTGCTCGTCGTCATCGCGACGGCGACCACCACGCTGGCGCTGGCTGGGTACGCAAGCTGGCGGCAGTCGGCCGCGGACCAGGCCGCCTTCGCGGTCGGCTCGGATGTGCGGGTGGACGCCGCGGGCGAGCTGCCGCCGGGCGCGGCCGGGGCGATCACCCGGGCACCGGGTGTCACCGCCGCCACGTCGGCCAGCCTCGCCAGCATCGGCAACGGGGCCCAGATGATCGCGCTGGACGCGAGCACGGCGGGTAAGGCAATCCTGCTCCGCCCCGACCTGTCGCCGCTTCCGCTGAGCGCGCTGTGGCAGCGCATCACCCCGCGGCGGCTGTCCGGGCTGGCGCTGCCCGGCCAGCCGGACCGGCTGGAGGTCCTCGCGGCCCTCGGGGCGGGCCCGGACACCAGCGCAGCCGAAGTACGGAAGGCTCTTGGCTCGGTCAACGTCACGGCCTTGATCCAGGACGCCGGCGGCGCCAGCTACGAGATACCCGCCGCCGGGAGCCTGCCCGCCGACGGCCAGCCGCACTCCCTGGTCTTCATGCTGTCAGGTCCGCGGCAGGCCAGCTACCCGCTGCGGCTGCTCGGGCTCACGCTGACCTATGTCCTGCCGCCGTACGACCCGGCGAGCCCAACGTCGGCCCCGACCGCGCGGCTGAGCGTTGCCTCCCTCGCGGTGGCCGCCACGGCCAGCGGCCCGTTCGGCAGGCCGTTCGCCCACGGTGCCGCCCTGGCGGCGTGGCAGGGCACGGGAACGTCGGCGTACGTGCCGACAGGGCCACCGAACCCGTACGGGGCGAATCCGCCATCGGACGGGGCAAAGCCATCGGTCCTGGGCTGGCATAGCGCCGCCGGGGGCGCCCGGCAGCTCACGTTCGATACCGGACACGATCCGTCGGTGGCGGTCGAGCTCAGCGTCGCCCTCGGTGCCGGGGTCGCCGCCGGGCAGGTCGCGATCACGGCGCAGCCGCCGTCCCAGGTCGTCCCGGCCATCGCCACCAGCGGTTACCTGGCGGCCAACCGGCTCGGCGTTGGATCGACCATCTCCGTTTCGCTCAGCGGGTTCTCGGTCACGGTCCGGATCGTGGCGTCGGTGGCCGACTTCCCGACCGTCTTCGGGCAGAACGGGGCGCTGATCGCCGACCTCGCGGAGATCAACGACCTGCTCGCCGCCCACCAGGTGACGCCCTTGCCGGTGACCCGCTGGTGGCTGCGCACCGCTGACGGCCGGGTACCGCACCTGCCGGCCGGCCTCGGCCTGTCCGTCACCAGCCGCGCCAGCCAGCAGGCGGCGCTGCTCGACAACCCGCTGCTGACGGCCCCCCGGCAAGCCATGCTGGCCATCGGGGTGGCGGCGGTGCTGCTCGGCGTGCTCGGCTTCTCGATCAGCGTCGCGGCCAGCCTCCGCTCGCGGCGGACGCAGAGCGCGGTGTTCGCCGCGCTGGGGGTGGGGAAAAACGCCCAGGCCGGTCAGCTGTGCCTGGAGCAGTGCGCGCTCAGCCTTCCGGCCGCGGCCGCGGGCCTGCTGGCCGGGATCGGCCTGGCCCAGTTGATGGTGCCCGCGATCACCCTGACCGCGGATTCGACGGCGCCGGTGCCGTGGGCCCTGGTGATACTGCCACTCGGCCCGGCCGTTGCCCTGGCCCTCGTCACCGCGGCCGTGCCGGTCGCCGCCGCTGCCCTGTCGGTCCTGCGCAGACCCTACCCAGCGGCGCAGTTGCGGGCGGAGGCCGGATGAGAACCCGGATGAGAACGCTGTGGCTGCGGCTGCGCGCCGCCTGGGTGACACTGACCGGTACCGGGGCCGCCGCCAGTGTCGCCTTCGGCTTGCTCGTGTTCGCCTCCGTACTGGCCAGCCTGGCGATCCCGCGGGAGAGCGTCGGGTTGAGCAACGGGGCGCTGCAGCGCGTGATCGCGGCTTCGCAGCCCGCCGACCGGACCGTCATCGGGATAGTGCCTGAGACGTCCATGACGGACGAAACCGGCCAGGTTCAGGCCGCTGACATCGCGGCGGTCGGCGCCTCCTTGCGGGCGCGGCTGGCTGCGGGCGGGATGCTGGTAGCCAGCGACCCGCTCGCCTGGGCGAGCCTGACCACAGAATTTGTGCCGGTTAGCGGGGCGGCCCGGGCCGCCGGGGACGGGCAGCCGCAGTTCGAGATGACCTACCGCACGGAGCTGGCCCGCTACAGCCAGATCGTGGCCGGACGGCTCCCCGTCGGCGGCGGCTCGGCGGCCGGGCAACAGGCCGTGGTGCGGGTGCAGGCGGCGGTGACCACCGCCACCGCGGCCAGGTTCGGGCTGAAGGTCGGCGCCCGGCTGAACGCGGGGCCGGTGCAACTGGTGGTCACAGGGATCATCCGGCCGACGAACCCGACTTCCGCCTTCTGGAGCCAGGAACCCGCGGCGGCCAGGCCCGCGCTGACGCCAGGCGCGTCGCCTCAACTGCCGTACTGGATCGGAGCGGTCTTCATCGGCCCCGGTGCGCTCCCGCTGATCGAATCCAGCATTGGCACCGGTGAAATGCAGGTGACCTGGGTGTACACGGCCGCGCTCGGCCGACTCACCGCGGGCCAGGCAAGCGGATTGGAGGCGAGCGTCAACAGCCTGGTCTCCTCCGGGGCAACGGTGATTACCCCCGCCGAGAACCCGGTCACGGTGACGATTTCCTCCCAGATTCCCTCGGTCCTGTCGCCGTTCATCGCCGGGGAAAACGCCGTCGCCCCCGCGCTCGAGCTGCTGTACGTCAGCCTG
>JBKQQQ010000648.1:0-2527 GCA_052144275.1 Streptosporangiaceae bacterium | reverse complement strand
CGGACCAGGACGAGCCGCCGGATCCCGATGAGGAGGAACCGGAACCGGACGGCCTGCCGGGGCCGTGGGAATGCGACCTGGACGCGATCGTGGCCGAGTGCCGGCGGGTCACCGCGGAGGAGGCCGCGGCGTGCGCCCGGGCGGCCCGGATGGGCCTGGCCGGGGGCCAGCCGGTCGGCCTGGCCCGGCGCGGCCCGGGTCAGCCCGGATCGGCCCGGCGGGCGGCCGGGGAGTACCTGTCCCGGGCGGCCGGGTTCGCGGCCGGGATGCTGCTGGACACCATGCCGGGGTGTAACGCGCTGGCCGGGTTCGCCGCCGAGGCGGCCGGGGACGACGACCGGTACGACGGCGCCTGCGACGATGAGGTCGCCGGGGCGGTCGCGGCCTGGGACCGGATCGAGGCGCACGCGGCGGCGCGTAAGCACGCGGCGGTGGCGGAGTTCATCCGGCGGCGGCCCGGGCCGGGGGGCGCGCTCGAGGGGCCGGCCCAGATGCCGGCGGTGTGGGATGAGTTCACCGTGACCGAGCTGGCCGCGGTGCTGGGCGAGTCCCGCGGCACCGCTGAGGATCTGCTGGACCTGGCCCATGACCTGGAGGTCAAGCTGCCGGGGACCCGGGCGGCGTTCCGGGACGGGACCCTGCGCGCGTCCAAGGTGGAGATCATCGCCCGGGCCACGGCGGTGCTGGACCCGGCGGAGGCCCGCAGGGCTGAGGCGATGGTGCTGGACCGGGCGGGGCGGCTGACCCCGGGCGGGCTGCGGGCCGCGATCGCCCGCGCGGTGATGGAGGTCGCCCCGGACAAGGCCCGCAAGCGGCGGGAACAGGCAGCGAAGGATGCCCGGGTGCGGCAGTGGGCCGAAGACTCCGGGAACGCCGCGCTGACGGGCCGGGAGCTGCCGCCGGCGGAGGCGCTGGCCGCGGATCAGCGGATCACCGCGTGGGCGCGGGAGCTGAAGAAGGCCGGGCTGGAGGGCAGCATGGACGAGCTGCGGGCCCGCGCCTACCTCGACCTCCTGCTGGACAAGGACTCCCGCCCGGACCGGCAGGTCGCTGGTGGGGACGCGGCCGGCGGGGATGGTACCGGGCCGGAGGGGCCGGGAGGCGGCGGGCCGGGAGGCCCGCCAGAGGGCGGATCAGGACTGGACGGCGCCGCAGGGCCGGGAAGGCCGCCTGGAAGGTCGCCGGGAACCGGCGCGGTGCCTGCCGGGTTCGCCGGGCGGGTGAACCTGACCGTCCCGCTGGCCACCCTGCTGGACCTGGCCGAGCGGCCCGGGGAGATTCCCGGGATCGGGCCGGTCGACCCCGTACTGGCTCGCGACCTGGCCGCCGCCGCCGCCCGCAATCCAAAGACCACGTGGTGCGTGACCGTGACCGACGACCAAGGGCACGCCATCGGCCACGGCTGCGCCCGGCCGGAACCCAGGAACGGCCAGGAAGGGGCGAAACGCCGCAAACCCGGTCCGCCGGACGGACGCGATCCGCCCCACGGGACCAGCGACACCCCGGGGCCGGGGTTCTCCTTCACGGCCTGCGGCCGGCACGGCCCGCCGGGGGGATACGGTACCTGGCGGCTGCGGACCCTCGGAGAGGGGCCGGACCTGATCGTCGCGTTCGACCCGATCACCGCCACGGGCTGCGACCACCGGTACCAGGCCAAGGGTCACGACCCCGGGGTCAAGCTGCGGCACCTGTCGCAGATCCGGCATGCCACCTGCACGAGCCCGGTCTGCCGACGCCCCGCCGCCACCTGCGATTTTGAACACAATATCCCCTACGAGGCCGGTGGCAGAACGTGCCTGTGTAATGGCGGTCCGAAGTGCCGGCACGACCATCGCCTCAAGCAGCACCCCCGGTGGCACGTCGACCAGCTCCCCGACGGCACCTTCCGGTGGACCACCCCATCCGGACGCCAGTACACCACCGAACCCACCCGCTACCCGATTTGAACCCAGCGCCATCGAACCAGCCAGGCTGCTGTCCGCAGAGACCGGCATGACCGAGATCCGTACTCAGCGGACGCTCTTGATCCGCCAGACTCCGACCGAGGCCGCGATGGCCACCACGGCGGTCGCCCCGAACAGGGCCGGGTAGCCGGCTAGCGAGACGAGGGGGGCCGCGATCAGGGCGCCGATGGCGCCCGGGCAGACGATGGCGATGTTGATGATGCCGAGGTCCTTGGCCCGGTCGCGGGCCTTCGGCAGCACCTGCGTGATCAACGCCTGGTCGACCGCGATGTAGCAGCCGTAGCCCGTGCCGTAGAGCACCGCCGCGGCCAGCGCCGCCGGCCAGGTCTGGAAGAACGCCAGCAGCAGCGCGGCCGTCGCCATCAGCAGGCCGGACACGGTCACCAGCACCTTGCGGCGGCCGCTGCGGTCGGAGATGATCCCGCCGATGATCGAGGTGAGGACCACGCAGCCGGTGTAGATCAGGATCAGGATGAGCAGGCCGTCCGCAGCCGTCTGGCCGGGGAACAGCCGCGCGTAGTGCACCGCGTCGCGCAGGAAGTAGAGCAGGTACAGGGTGCCCA
>JBKQQQ010000647.1:0-4430 GCA_052144275.1 Streptosporangiaceae bacterium | reverse complement strand
GATCACCATGCCGTCGGCGATGGTGGTGGCCCGCCAGTCCCGCCGCGGCGCGCCGACCGGGAGCAGCTCGAGCGCGACGACGTGCTCGCCGTATTCGGCCAGCAGCGCCTCCAGGCCCTCGTAGCGGGTGATCCGGCCCGCGCCGCTGGCCCGCTTGAAGACGCTTCCGGCGTTGTAGCGCCGCTGCACCGGCTGCGGGATCGCGCCGTGCGTGACGGCGTGCGCCCAGGCCGCGAACAGGTCGGCGTCGGTGGCGTAGTTCATCACGTCGACGGTGCGGGCGCCGGGCGGGCGCGCGCCGATCTCGCCGAACACCACCTCGCCGTCGGCCTTGCGGTACCATTCCATGTGGGTGAACCCGTCGCGGAAGCCGAGGACCCGGAGCACGGCGGCGCCGAGTTCCCGGCCGCCCCGCAGCCCCGGCTCGTCCAGGTCGCGCAGGGCCATCGTGATCGGGCTGATCCACTCGTGCATCTTGGTCATCAGCGGGCGCGGATGGTACTGGCAGACGTTCTCCACCAGCACCCGGCCGCCGGCGCAGATGGTGTCGTAGGTGAACTCCTCGCCGTCGATGAACTCCTCGACGCTGACCTGCGGCACGTGCCGGAGGCTGGGCAGGATCGCGTCGAGTTCGGCGGCCGAGTCGGCCCGGTAGGTGTCCGCCGAGCCCGCCCCGTCGACCGGCTTGACGATGAGCGGGAAGCCGATCTGGTCCGCGGCCGCCCACACGCCCGCGACCGTCCCGGCGGCGGCGTGCCGCGGGGTGCGCAGGCCCGCCGCGTCGAGCAGTTGCTTCATCCGCTCCTTGTCCCGGAACGGCAGGGTCTGCCGCATCGTCAGCCCGGGCAGCCCGAGTTCTTCGCGCAGCCGCGCGGCCAGCATCATGTACGGCTCCCACAGGCACTCCACCTGGTCGATCCGCACCTGGTGGGCCAGCTCCCGCACGGTCGCCGAGACGTCGTCGTCCGCGGCCAGCGAGCCGACCTGGACGTGGTGGTCCAGGGCGTCGCGGGCGGCCGCCGGCAGGGCCTCGGCCGGCTGGTCGCCGAGGCCGATGACGATCACTCCCGCCTGGCCGAGCCCGCGGGTGAAGAACGCCATCTCCGCCGGGTAGCCGGGCGAGATCATCAGCACGTTCATCGCGGTCAGCCGAGTTCCACGCGCAGGTGATCAGGGCCAGCTCGACGTCGGGCAGCGCGGCCGCGGCTTGCACGAACCGCGTCGTCGTGTCGAGCAGATAGGGCGCGACGAACCCGGCGACCACCATGAGAGGAACGTACCCAGTTACCATTCCAGACATGAACGTCGTCTTCGTCGAGCCGTTCTTCCCGGCTAACCAGCGCCAGTTCGCCCGGGCCCTGGCCGAGGCCGGCGCGACGGTGATCGGCATCGGCGAATACGGTCTCGACGCCCTGGACGACCAGCTGAAGGGCTGGCTGTACCACTACGAGCGGGTGCCGTCGGTCACCGACGTGGCGGCGCTGACCCAGGCGGTCCGCTGGGTGCAGGACAAGCTCTGGGTGGACCGGCTCGAGGCGACGGTCGAGGCGCACACCATGGCCGCCGCGCAGGTCCGCGAGGCCTGCACGATCCCGGGCACGTCGGTGCGGACGGCCTGGCTGTGCCGGGACAAGCCGTCGATGAAGGAGGCGCTGCGGGCGGCCGGGGTGCCGACGGCCATCTCGGCCGCCGTGAACAGCGCGGCGGAGGCGCACACGTTCGCCGAGCTGGCCGGGTTCCCGCTGATCCTCAAGCCGCGCAGCGGCGCGGGCGCGTCGGGCACCGTGCGGGTCGACGACTTCGCGGGCCTAGAGCACGCGCTGGGTGTGTTCGGCGGCCAGGGCGTCGAGTCGATCGCCGTCGAGGAGTTCGTCGAGGGGCACGAGGGCTTCTACGACACGATCACGGTCGACGGGCGGGTGGCCCTGGACTTCGCCTCGCACTACTACCCGAACGTGCTCGAGGCGATGCGGACCCGGTGGATCTCGCCGCAGTTCGTCTCCACCAACCGGATCGAGGTCGCGCCCGAATACGCCGAACTGCGGGACCTGGGCCAGAAGGTGATCGCCGCGCTGGGCATCGGGACGTCGGCCACCCACATGGAGTGGTTCGCCGGGCCCAAGGGGCTGAAGTTCTCCGAGGTCGGCTGCCGGCCGCCCGGCGTGGGGGCCTGGGACCTGTACTCGGCCGGCAACGAGATCGACCTCTACCGCGAGTGGGCCAACGCGGTCGTGAGCGGCGGGACGAGCGCGACGCCGTCCCGGCAGTACGCCAGCGGGATCGTCGCCCTGCGGCCCGAACGGGACGGCCAGATCACCGGGTACGGCGGGACCGAGGAGCTGCAGCAGCAGTACGGCGAGTGGGTCATCGACGCCTCACTGCCGCCGCCCGGCACGCCCACCCAGGCGGTGGAGGCCGGGTACATGGCCAACGCGTACGTGCGGATGCGCCATCCCGACTACGACGCGCTGCGCGGCATGCTCGACGCGGTGGGCCGCACACTGCACGTCTACGCCTCGTGAGGGTCATCCTGCTCGGGCCGCAGCGCAGGCCCACGGTGGACGCGGTGGCCCGGTCGCTTTCGCTCGACGGCCCGGTCGCCACGATCACCGCGGGGTGGCAGGAGCGCGAGCCCGACGACGCCGAACTGAGCGCGCTGCTCGGCGGCCGCACCGTCAGCCTCACGCTGTACCGGCGGTGGCTGGACGTGCAGGACCGTGATCCGCAGTACGCGACGGCCGAGCGCGCGCTGGCCGGGACGCTCGCCGAGTTGCAGGACCTCTACCTGCTGCGGCTGGACCACGCGCTGCAGGCCGTCTACGCGGTGCAACGGCGCTCCCCGGGTGAACTCAGGACCGAGGCGCTGGGCGAGGCCATCGCCGCCGTGCGCGAGCTCGACGCGGCGCACCTGCACCGGGTCGACAGCGTGCGCGGCGAGTTCTTCCGGCGACTGCAGCCGCACGACCGGCCGGTGATCGCCGGGCACCGCGCCGCGGTGCAGGCCATCCTCGGCGAGGCCAGCGCCCTGGTCATCGCGGGCGGGCACGTAGGCGTGCTGGCCGAGGTGCTGCACCTGTTCAACGTGGCCGCGGCCCTGCGCTCGTCGGGGGGGCGCTCGCGGGCGGGCCGGTCACCGGTGATCGCCTGGTCGGCCGGGGCGATGGCGCTGGCCGACCGGATCGTGCTCTTCGGCGACCGGTCACCGCAGGGACCCGGCCACCCCGAGGTGTACGGCAGCGGCCTGAGCGTGCTCCGCGACGTGGTGCTGCTGCCGCACGCCCGGGCCAGGATGCTGCTCGACGACACGCCCCGGATGGCGGTCTTCGCCCGGAGGTTCGCGCCGGCCCGCTGTGTCCTCCTGGTCGGCGGCACCCGGATCGAGCTCGACGGCGACGGCGACAGCGGGGGCCCCAGCGGCTGGCCGCCCGGCATCCGGGTGATCGCCGAGGACGGCCGCGTGACCTCGCTGGAGGCAGCCTGACCACCGTGAGCGGGCCGGTCACGCGCAAGCTCGCCATCAACAGGCTGCGCGATCGCCGCCCGCTCGACTCAGCCGCCGTCGACCGTTTCCTGGCCCGGCACGAGGTCCCCGTCGTCGAGGGCGCCCGCTGCACGTTCCTGTACCGGGGCGAGGCCGACGAGGTGTTCCTCGTCCACCGGATCTTCGGGCTGCCCGATCACCTGCCGCTGCGCCGGCTGCGCGGCACCGACCTGTGGTACGCGGTCCTCGAGCTGCCCGCGGGCTCCAGGGTCGAGTACCAGCTGGAGGTGGCGCGCTGCGGCCACCGCGAGCGGGTCAACGACCCGCTGAACCCCCGGCTCGCGCACAGCCCGGTCGGCAGCTCCTCGGTCTGCTACGCCCACGGGCACGAGATACCCGACTGGACGCGGCCCGACCCGGAATCGCGGCCCGGGTCGCTGACCGACCTGGTGGTGCCGAGCCGGGCGCTGCGCCGCGACTGCCCGGTGACGCTGTACCTGCCGGCCCGGTTCCGCCGCACCGCCCGCTACCCGCTGCTGATCGTGCACGACGGGGGCGACTACCTTCAGTACGCGGCGGCCAGGACCGTGCTCGACAACCTCATCCACCGGCTCGACGTGGCCGAGATCGTCGCCGCGTTCACCTACCCGGGCGACCGGCTGGCCGAGTACGCCAACTCGGCGGCGCACGCCCGCTTCCTGACGGCCGAACTGCTGCCGCGGCTCGAGGCGGAACTCCCGCTGGCCGGCACGCCGTCCGGGCGGTGCCTGATGGGCTCGAGTTTCGGCGCCGTCGCCGCGCTGTCGACCGCCTACCGCCACCCGGAGGTCTACGGGTCGCTGCTGCTGCAGTCCGGCTCGTTCGTCTTCACCGATATCGGTCACGACCACGGCGGCGGGCCGCCGTTCGACCCGGTGGTCCGGTTCGTCAACCGGTACCGGTCCGCCCC
>JBKQQQ010000646.1:0-5785 GCA_052144275.1 Streptosporangiaceae bacterium | reverse complement strand
GCGGCCAGCTCGGCCAGCTGCGCGGGCGTGGACCGGCCCGGCCGCAGCGCCTCGTAGACGGCCAGGACCTCATCGTCGGGCAGCCGGGTCAGCTCGGCCGCGCGACGCAGGTTCTCGGCCAGCTGCGGGTTGCCGTGCTCGGCGGCCACCACCGCCTGGTGTTCCAGCGTGTCCGGGTGAATCCGCAGGTCGGCTACGCCGAGTTCGCCCGCCCGCACCTCCTCCACGGTCAGGCTCTCCACCGGCTTCCCCGACAGCGCCCGGATCTCAGTCGCCTCCGCCATGTCAGCCAACCGCAACGATGGAGCATTGATGTTGCCCTGGCGACAACGATGGAGCATCGTTGTCGTTTTCGGGGGTGCCAGACGGTGGCGCCGGGTATACGGGCGGGAACATTGGGGTCCCGGGTACGGCTGGGGCGGGAAGCGGGGAGGCTGGGGCGGGGGGCGGGGAGGCCGGGCCGGGAGGCGGGAAAGCTGGGGCAGGAGGCCGTTTGTGGCTGGTCACGTGAGTCCCTCCAGGGAGAGCTCTTCGGGCGGAGCCCCGGGAAGCATCTGGCGGCGTTCCAGTTCCATGAGCGCGATCACCGTGGTGTGGTAGCGGGCCTCGATGGCCTCGTCAGAGTACGGGTTCCTGGCCGGGTCGGGCGTGCCGCCCTTGGCGTGCCGCGCGGCGTTGGCACCGAGCAGCCGGTACAGCTCCGGAGTGACCGAGGGCGCCACCGAGTACAGCTCGAGGTTCGCCAGCGGGGCCAGGTCACGGCGGTGGATGAGCGCGGTGCCCTTTCCCTGCAGCCCGATGCCGATTCCAGATCCGGCCAGCCGCGCCGCGGCCAGGCCGATCCGGCCGAGGTCGACGCTGTCGTTGAAGCGGACGACCCGGCCGGCGCAGCCTTCCTCCTCCAGGCCCGCCAGCATCTCGCGCAGCACGTCGGTCACGGCGAGGCCGGACAGGCACCGCCACACGTCCCGGCCGACGGCGGGCGAGACGCCGATGACGACATCGCGCGGCCCCTGTCCGGGCCGGGCCGGGCCGGCCGGAACGAGCAAGGGCACCGCGAAACGGGCCTGCGATGCCCGCAGGTCGGATACCCCGCGCGCCTGGCGGATCGCGTCGATCTCCCGCTGCCGTTCGGGCGAGGGCTCGTAGCCGGTGCCCGGACCGCCGTAGTCGTTCGGGTCGGTGACCAGGGATAGCACTTCGAGGTGCTCGTCGAAGATGGCGGACGTCTGCAGGTAATCGCCGGACAGCCTGGCCCTGGCGAAGGCCATGGTCCGTTCGGCCTCAGAGGAGTAGCCGCATTCGTCCAGGGCGGCCACGATGTCCACCACCGTCAGCCCGCGCTGGCGGATGGCGTGCGCCGCGCCCAGGACGGCCAGGGTGTCGGTCTCCCCCAGGTCCTTCGACCCGGCCGCGTCCACCGCCAGCTCCACGTGCTCGTCGGTGAAGTCGGCCAGCCCGAGGTGGGCGTAGACGGCGCGGCAGGCCTGGGCGGCCTCACGCCGCACCTCCGCGATCCGCGCAGGCGAGACCGTCCGCAGCCCGCCGTCGACGCCCCAGTCCCGCTGCATGGCCAGGAAGTCGTCGATGTCCTCGGCGTTGAAGTTGCTCGGGCCGAACATGTTGTCGTAGCGCTGGATCGACCCGAACCCGCTGAACGCGAAGTCCGAGCCGGCCAGCACGATCGGCAGCGTGCGGGAGGTCCGGCGCATGTCCGACTCGCTCATCAGCGCATCGTTGCCCGAGCAGGACTCCAGGTTGCGCATCATGACCATCACGTTCTCGGCCATCAGCTCGCGCAGCCCGCCCGGCACCGCGGCGGCCACGCTGGCGCCGTCGATGCCGCCGTTCTGGACGCCCTGGGCGCCGATCGCCCGGGCCAGCGCGACGCAGCGCGCTTCCAGGTACAGCATCGACTTACCCTGCGCGCCAGCCATCAGGACCTCGGCGCCAGCCCCCGAGGACACCCGCATCTTCATACCCCGGGAGGCGTAGGCCGAGGTGAGGAAGGCCTTCGACCACGGGGTGTCGTCGCCGTCGGTGAACACCTGCTCGGTGCCGTACAGCGAGACGGTCTCGGCGTAGGAGGTCAGGCCGCGCATGCCGAGCTGGAGCTCCATGGCCTCCTCGACCGAGCACTGGATCAGCACGCCGTCGGCGCCGAACGCGGCGCCGATCAGGCAGGCGACCGCGTTGCTCGGCGCGTCGCCGAGGACCGGCACGGTGGTCTCGATCTCGCGGAAGCCGAACGCCGCCGCGGTGGCCGCGTCGGCCGCGAGCAGCAGCGGGTCGTCGAGCCGGTTGGTGACGTGGGCCTGGTTGCTCGGCGTGCGCCGGGCGCGCAGCTTGGTCATGGCCATGACCAGCTCGGGCGGGCGGAGCAGGGCCAGCACCCGGGCCAGCTTGGCGGGGGTGGCGCCGGCGCTCAGCCGGATGACCTCACCCCTGGGCACCGCCAGTTCGACCAGCAGGCGGGCGAACGCCACGTCGGACAGCGCCATCGCCTCCGCCGCCACGGTCAGGTCCAGGCCGTGCCGGGCGATGTAGGTGTCGATCGAGTCGAACTCCGCCTCGGGCACCCCGTCGAGTTCGACGACGCGCCCGTCCGCCACGACCAGGCTGGGCTCGGGATCGTGCGGCGAGCGGAGCGCGGTCAGGCCGAGTTCGGGGTCCTCGATGGCGAAGCCGTCCAGGTTGACCCGCTGCTGGTCCATGAACCTGATCCGGCCGACTGGGGCGCTCATCCTGCCGCCTGGGCGCGCAGCTCGACGACCCGGGCCCGGCCCGGGACGGCGCGGGAGGCGCCGGCCTCGGTGCGGACGACGATGCGGGTGCGGTCGGCCCGGAACAGGTCACGGGAGAACTCGATCGGCTCGCCGTCGGGGTCGGTGGTCGTCCTGGTGATGGCCATCAGCGGTGCTCCCGGATCGACGTCGAGGATGGCCGCCTCGTCCGCCGAGGCCGCGGCGACCTCGATCCGCTCCACCGCCTCGGTGGGTGTGACGCCGAAGTGCTCTTCGATCAGCTCGTAGACCGAACCTCCGAGCGGCAGCTCGAGGAGCCCGGGGAAGCGCCTGGCCGGGAACTTGGCGTGCTCGAGGGAGAACGGGCTGCCGTCCGCGAGCCTGATCCGCACCAGGTCGACGACCAGTTCCCCCGGCCGGGCTCGCAGCGCCTGCGCGGTGACGTCATCCGCTTCGGCCAGCCGCGCGCTCAGTACCCGAGTCCCGGCCACCACGCCCTGGCTGCGCAGCAGCGCGGGCACCCCGACGATGCGGGACAGGTCCCGCTCGATCTTGCCCTTGGCCACGAACGTGCCGCCGCCGCGCCCAGGCACCCGGCGGACCACCCCGCCCTCCTCCAGCACCGCGAGCGCCTGCCGCAGCGTGGCCCGGCTGACCCCGAGCTCGGCCGCGAGCGCGCGCTCGGCGCCGAGCCGCTGCCCGGGACGCAGCCGACCGCTGCCGATCTGCTCGGCCAGCACGCGCCTGACCTCCTCAGGCGTCCGCCTAGCGGGAACCTCCGTCATGCGCTGCCCGCCGCCATGGCCTCGGGTGATTCGGGCAGCACCTGGCCGCCGTCCACCACGATCGTCTGCCCGGTGATGTAGGCGGCCTCGTCGGTGGCCAGGAACAGGGCGGTGTAGCCGATCTCGTCGACGGTGCCCAGCCGGCGCATCGGGATCGCGGCGGTCATCCCGCTCGCATAGTCCTCACCGAGATCGGCCAGGCCCTCGGTGGCGATGTTGCCCGGCAGCACTGCGTTGACGGTAATGCCCTTGGGGGCCAGCTCGATGGCGGCGGTCCGCATGAAGCCGAGCTGGCCGGCCTTGCTCGCGCCGTAGTGCGTCCAGCCGGGGAAGCCGGTGATCGGCCCGGTGATGGAGGAGGTGAGGATGACCCGGCCGTGGCCCGAGGCTGCCAGGGCGGGCAGGCACGCCTGGACGCTGAGCACTGTGCCCTTCAGGTTGGTGCCGAACACCTGGTCAAGATCTTCTTCGGTCAGGTCCTCCAGGCGGGCCTCGGGGAAGATCCCGGCGTTCGCGCAGAGCACGTCGATGCCGCCCAGCCGCTCCTGGGCGATCGCGGCCATCCGGCGGCAGTCCTCCCGGCTGGCCACGTCGGCCAGCACGAACGAGACCTCGCCGGGCTTTTCCGCCGCGGCGGCCAGGGCGTGCAACTCATCGGCGGCGGCCCGGGCGGTGTCGGAATCCCGGCCGGTGATCAGCACCTTCGCGCCGTTGCGGGCGAACACGCTGGCGATCCCCTTGCCGATCCCGCGGGTGCCGCCGGTCACTACCACGGCGCGGCCGGCGATCGATGTGAACATGGCAGGTCCTCTCCCGGTCTGCTTAACTACGCTGTCTGCTGAGGTACGACTCCGCAAGGTGACAGCTGCCCTGCGTGTATCCGGCGCCGAGTTCGGCGGCGATGTCCACGGCCTGGTGCGAGCCGATCCACGCGACCAGCAGCAGCCGCCGGAACATGATGAACGTCCAGATCTCCGCCTGGTCCTCGGCGGACAGTCGGCCGGCCTGCCGGTATCCCTCGAGCCAGCTGCCCACCAGGTCGGGGACCTCGGGCGCGTGCTCGAAGAAGCTCACCGAGGTGCCCAGGTCGTACAGGTACCAGCTGAACCCTGAGTCGTCGAAGTCGATGACGCTGACCGATCCGTCGTGCACCAGCAGGTTGGCCAGCCGGGTGTCCGCGTGCACTAGGCCGTAACGTTCCGGGCCGGTGCCGAACGCTTTCAGCCGGGCCTGGAGCACGTCGTCCAGCCGGGCGAGGATCTGGCGTTCTGACGGCCCGACGCCGATGCCGTCCTGCCAGCGGCCCCACCGGGCCGCCCGGCCGAAGGCCGCCGCGTAGTCCCAGTGGAACCGGGTGAACCAGGCCGGGCGAGACCATTCCCGCGCGTGCCGGTGCATCCGTGCGGTGATCTCGCCCAGTTGGGCGAAATGGCTGTGCGTCAGCGCCGCCTCCCCGGCTGATTCCGAGCCTGGTTCCGAGCCCGGTAGCGAGCCCGGTTCCGAGCCGGGGAGGAACTCGAAGCGCACGCAGTGCCGTTCCGCCCCGCCGCCCCGCTCGGGCACCGTGACGACCCGCCGCCCATCGGCGGCCGGCAGCACCCGGGGCGTGCGCACCCCGGCCTCCGCGCGCAGCGCGTCCATCCAGGCCAGCTCGGACGCGATCTCCAGCTCGGTGTGGTAGCCGAGGCGGTGCACGCGCAGCACCGAAGGCCCCGCCGCGGGGTCGCGGACCAGGAAGGTCGCGTTCTCCGAGACGTTGAGCAGCTCAAGGGACGCCTCGGGGTGACCGTCGTACGCGGCTAGCGCGTCCCGCGCGCACCCCCGCACCCGGTCCATCACGCCGCCGCCGGCCGACAGGTCGTGCGCGCCTGACGGGGCGGGCCGGTCGTGGGCGGCCACGCCTACGGCTCCCGTCCGGTCACGTGATCCCGGCCGGCCACGGCGGAGAGCACCTCGGTGATCTCGCGCTGCGCGCGCCGCACGTCGGCCGGCCGCCCGCTCAGGTAGATCCGCCCGGCCGCGCCGATCATCGACACGTCGACCAGCGTCACGCCCGGCGAGGCCCGCTCGGCCTCGTTGGCCGCGACCGCGGCGAACAGAGCCGGGGTGACCTCACTGACGCCCAGCGTGTCACCGGGGATGATCATCGAGCCGGAGCGGTTCCTGTTGACGATGATCGCGTGGGCGTCGGTCACGTCCTCGATCACGTCGGAGAACAGGATCCGCGGCCGTAGCTGGTCCTTCTCGTCGGCGCCG
>JBKQQQ010000645.1:0-13500 GCA_052144275.1 Streptosporangiaceae bacterium | reverse complement strand
CATCGATTCGATGCTGATGGGCGGCCGGTCACGCTGAGGAGCCCGTCCGGGGCGGCTTAGCCTCAATCCGCCCGTAAATAGGGTGTGGGGTGCCAAAGTGTGTCCTGAGCGCAAGGAGGAGCCGGTGTAGGAGCGGGTCCTTGATGCGGTGCTGCGCGGGAGATGAAGGTTTCGTGGCCCCTCGGAGTCGCTCTGCGGAGGGAGTTCCAAACCGTCTCATGCTGGCCGTAGCACTCTGAAACAAACCGCTCTAACCAAATCCGGGCGGTGGGGCTCGATTACTGGATCTTGCCTGGACGGCCTGGCGGGCTGGGATTATCCCTGAGTGATCTTCTCGGCCGTCTACCTGCTTGTACGCTGTCTGCTGAGTTGCCTGATGGTGCTGGCCCGGGGTGAGGTGTCCAGGGACGCCGAACTCCTGGTGCTGCGGCACGAGAACGCGGTGCTGCGCCGCCAGATCGGCCGGGTCCGCTACCAGCCGGGCGGCCGGCTGTGGCTCGCGGCACTGTCCCGGCTGATCCCCCGCCGCCGTTGGAGTGAGGTGTTCGCGGTGGCCCTGATCGTCATCGAGCACGGCACCCGCCGGGTGCACCTGGCCGGCATCACCGCGCACCCGGACGGCGCCTGGACAACGCAGGCAGCCCGTAACGTCCTGATGGACCTCGGCCAGCGCGCGGCCTCAGTCAAGTTCCTGATCAGGGATCGGGCGGGTCAGGGCCGCCAGGCAATCTAGATGCCATATCGGTACAGATACGGCCTTTGGTGTGGCACACTGCGACCATGTGTAGCCTGCGCTGGCCGGGGCTGCGTCAGGCATGGGCCGTGCTGGCGGCGACGGGATGCCTGATCCTGGCCGCCTGCGGGGGTGGTGGCAGCCCCTCGGCGAAATCGGCCAGCCCGAAACCGACCGTGAGCGCGTCGGCCGAACCAGTCAGCGGCCCGGCGGCCGTGGCCGCGATCACGGCCAACTGGAAGACGGTCTTCAACGGCAAGGCGCCGCTCCCGCGGCGGCTTGCCCTGGTGCAGAACGGGTCGCAGGTGGCCGCGTTTGTCGAGGCCCAGGCCAAGACGTCGTTCGGGGCGGCCGCGGCTGGGTCGACCGCGACGGTCACCTCGGTGATAGTTACGTCACCGTCGCAGGCCACGGTGCACTGGAACCTCTTGCTGCTCGGCACGCCGTTGCTGAAGAACCAGGTGGGCACCGCGGTCTACCTGAACGGCACGTGGAAGGTAGCCATCGCGAGCTTCTGTGGGCTGGCCTACCTGGAGTACCCCAAGGGGAGCCCCCAGCTGCCCGCTGCCTGCCGGAGCTAGCGGGGTGGTCGATGCGCTCGCGCCCGGCGCGGCGGGCAGGTTCACCGCGCGGCGCCGCCCCCTGGCCCTGGCCTCCCTGTGCACGCTGCTGTTCCTGACCTTCCTGGACAACACGGTGGTCAGCGTCGCGCTGGCCAGTATCCAGTCGGACCTGCACGGCGGAGTCTCGGCGCTGCAGTGGGTGGTCGGGGCGTATGCCCTGACGTTCGCTAGCTTCATGCTGGCCTGCGGGATGATGGGCGATAAGTTCGGCCGCAAGAAGATCATGCTGGCCGGAGCGGGTGTCTACTGCGCCGGCGCCGCGCTGGCCGCGGTCGCTCCGAGCATCGGGATACTGATTGCGGCCCGGTCGGTCATGGGGCTGGGGGCGGCGGCGAGTGAGCCCGGCACGTTGTCGATGATCCGGCATCTGTATCCAGATGAGCGCAGCCGCAACCGCGCGCTCGGGGTCTGGGCCGCGGTATCCGGGTTCTCGCTCGCGCTCGGCCCGGTCCTGGGCGGGGCGCTGACCGGGGCGTGGAGCTGGCGGGGGATTTTCTGGTTCGACGTGACCTTCGGCCTGGCCGCGCTGGTCGTAGCGGCCATGGTCCTGCCCGAGAGCGCCGACCCGCGAGCGGGCCGGGTCGATCTGCCGGGCACCGTGCTCGGCGCCGGCGCGCTCGCCGCCCTGATCTTCGGCATCATCAACGGCGAGAGTGCCGGCTACGCCGCGCCCAGCGTGCTAGCGCTGTTCGCCGTGTCCCTGGCCGCCGGTGCGGCTTTCGTGCTGTGGGAGCGCCGGGCCCCGTTCCCGCTGCTTGACCTGAGTTACCTGCGGGTCCCGCGGTTCACGACACCCAACATGGTGGCGTACTGCACGTATTTCGCTACGTTCGCGATCTTCTTCTTCACCGCGCTTTACCTGGGCGTGATTGCCGGCTACTCCGCTTACCGCATCGCGGGCCTGTTCCTGCCGATGACCGTGATGATGATCCTGGCGGCGCTGCTGGCGGGCCGGTGGACAACCGCGGCCGGCGTCCGCTGGCTGCTGGTCGCCGGCTGCCTGCTGTTCGCCGCCGGCCTGCTGCTGACTAACGTGGTGATCAGCCCGAGCCCCGCCTACCTGCCGCTCGCCGCGGCCCTGGGATTGGCCGGCGCTGGCATCGGCACCTGCGTCGTGCCGGTCACCTCGTCGGTGCTCGGGGCGGTACCCGCCGAGCGGTCGGGGATGGCCGCGTCGGCCACGAACACCAGCCGGGAGTTCGGCGCGGTCACTGGCATCGCCATCCTTGGCGCCGTCGTCAATGCCGAGCTGCGGTCCGGGCTTGTCAGCCGCATGACGCATCTGGGCGCCTCGGCCGCGCTTCAGCAATATGTGCTTCAGGTGATAGAAACGGGTTCGGTGTCCCTCGGCCATGGCGGCTCAACCGGAAACGGGCCGCTAGACCAGATCATCCAGGCGGGGTACGCGGCCTTCACCAGCGCGCTGCACGCAGCGCTGTACCTGTCGGCCGCGCTGCTCGGAGGTGCCGCGCTGCTCTCCGCTGTCACCTTGCGCCGACGCTAGAGTCCGTGCCATCGCCGGGCAAATGAGCGGAGCAGCATCCCCCCGCCAGTACCGGCGAGCGCGCGATCACGCGCAGGTCGCATAGGGTGACACGTTTCCGGCACCCACACGCTGTCAGCACGCGCACGCGATTGGGCATACGCCATTATCCCGGACCCCTCAAACTAACGGAAGACACGCGTTAAACCAGTAGCAAGCTCCTGCGGGCAGGGGAGGGACCGCTGGATGAGCGCGTCAAGAAGGACAATCGTAGCGGCGGTCATCCGGCGGTCCGTGCAGACGGCCGCGGACAGGGTCCAGCACAGTCGGCAGTCATCGACGGGAATGGCACACAGGCCCGCTAGCAGGTCGCCGGTGATGGCTGACGCGGGTACCAGGGTTGTCGCGAACGCCGCGCGGACCAGCCTGGCCATCAGCGCGTAATTACCGATCTCAAACGCGGAGCGGGTGGCACCGAGGGCGGTATCGATGACGGTCCGGGTCCCCCAGCCGGGCGGGGGACGCAGGATCATCTCCTCCCGCAGGTCCGGGACGGCGACCGAGGGCCGCTGGCTCAGCCGGTGATCGGGCTGGCAGACGAACACCATCGGCTCGCTGAACAGCGGGTGCAGCGCGATGCCCCGCGGCGGCTCATCAGGGGTTGCGGTCAGGGCGATGTCTACCGTCCCGTCGCGGACCGCGTGCACCAGCCCGTCAGATCCGGTGTGGGACTGGCGCAACTGGACGACCACGCCGGGGTGATGTTCGCGGATGTCGGCAAGGACACAAGCGAGGTCAAGCCGGCCGGTGTGCCCGGTGCTTCCCAGCGTGACAGTGCCGCGGACCTGGCCGGAGACGGCGGCGACTTCGTCCCGGGCGGCCTGGACCGCGTCGATGATCCGCTGGGCGGCCGCCTGCAGCGCAACCCCCTGCTCGGTCAGGGCTATCGGGGTTGCAGTGCGGTCGAAGAGCGGTGCCCCGAGATCCTGCTCCAGGCGGGCGATAGCGCATGACATCGCCGACTGGACGATATGGACCTCGCGGGCGGCGGCGGTGAAGCTCCGGGCCTTGCAGCACGCGAGAAAATACTCCAGGTCACGGATATCCATTGGTAGTCAGGGGCGCGGTGCCGGTGCCTGTGCGGGCCCGTTTCCCCATCCCCCTTTCAATCCGTATGTGCGGTTTTCCCGCGTACGGCTTAGCGATGATCTTCTTGACATGGTTACGCTGCCTTCGGGTAGCGGACGGTGCCGCGGAGCCGGTTAAGGCCGTGCCCGTTGAACCACTCTTCCGTCCACGCCCGGGCCTGCCCGGCTCGCAGTTTCCGGCCCCGCTTCTTGATCATCAGGCTGCGGAGCCGGTGTACCGCGTAGTCGTCGGCCTGGCGGAACTTGGTGGCGGCGTTCCCGGTGCGGAAGTAGTTTCCCCCGGAGAACCGCGCAGCAGCGGGTTCAGGTCCGCGATCACCATGCGGACCGGGTCTTCGCCTGACGCAGGCCAGACAGACGGGCCTCTCCTGGTCCGGCCCAGACCATGCGCACGTGCCGCCCTCCGTCCCCCGGGAGGACCCGGCAGGCTGACCGCGGAACAGGGCCTGCCAGGCGTGGCCTTCGCCGTGCCATGAGCGGCTCGGCTCCTCCGCTGTACATTTGACGAGGCTGCAAGGTTCGCTTCACGCGACGGCCCGCGTGCTTGCTCCCTCCAAAGAGGCTTTGGACGCCCCGCTCAGCCCGCCGCCTCTCAGCGACGAACCGGGGCCTGCTACCAGGCACTCCGGTGTCTACCCGGACGGGACTTCCACCCGCAGGCCTGGACCAGCTTTCAGGACGCAACACGGGGCAATGCTACGGCGGCAGAAGATCATTATCGCATGAATGCGATTCATCGCCGCTAGCAAGAACAATCATTGGACAAGATGACATAAACGCCCGAAGCTGGTTCGGTGCCGGGTAATTTCGCCAACAGGAAGTTCGTTCCCGGATAATTTCGCCAACAAGGGGTAGGCCGTGTCCAACTTCGGCCCGGAAGACGCCGCTAACCGGGAAGTACTGCAGCGCCTGGTCGCGCTGGTCACCCGGTTCCTGGAACCGGAGATGGCGCTTACCGCTTCCGGGGAGGGACTGGAGTTCACCGAGTCCCGGCCGCTGGGCGGGACGTGGGCGCTGGACGCGCTGTGGAACCGGCTGGGCATCGGCGCGGCGATGCGCCGGCTGCTGGCGGGCCGCCTGGACGGCTCCTCGGAGCGGGTTGCGGGTACTCCAACAGGCCGCTAAGGAAACGAGTCACCGAGGGCGGGCCAGGATGCCTGCCACCGCCCTCGGCCTCTGGGGGGCTTCGCTTTGAAAATGATCTCGTCCCCTTGCAGGGAGCAGACCGTGTCAGTTCACGACCTATCCGGCGCAGCATCGTTTGCGGCATGCTCGCAGTTGTTCAGGCGCTACCCGCTAGCGGTCACGCCACACTCGGCGGATGGCGGGTTGCGGTCGATGGTCCTGATGAACCGCGCTGCCCGGCCGGCTGGTTTTTTCGTCCTCACCCAGGCCAGCGACGACCTTTTCGTCATCCGCGCCTGGAACGGACGCAACGGGGTTAGCCAGGAAATCCGACCGGGAGAGCCTGTTTCCGGCATCATCCACGAGGCGGTCACCGGCAGCATGCCTGTCCCTCGCGATGGCGCGCTGCTTGGCTGGGTAACCGACAGCCAGGTAACCGTGTTGCTGCCGGTGCACTGCAGGCAGCCAGAGACGTGGGGCGACCCGGCCTTTGTTCCCGAGATCCGGGTTATGCCGATGGCCGGGACCAGCGAACTGAGGCACTGGCCGCCGTTCACAGCCAGCCCTCTCGACGACGGGCGACTGTGGGAGTACGTCGAGCGGGGCCAGATCGTGGACATTGTCCCCCTCGTCATTCAGAGCGCCGGACGCGCGTTCTGGGTGCCTTCCCCGGGCATAAGGAGCGCCCGGTACGAGAAAGGGTGCGTCGTTATCACGGACAACCTGTCGAGTGACGAGTACTGGCTGCCGGCCGGCGTCTACGTGGATCACTGGACGCTACGCGAGGGCATCCAGGCTCCGCCCAGCGGCCGCCTGCTGACGCTACCCGGCGTCGTGGACCTGGCCCACAGTCTCCGGTAAGGCCTGTGGGGTGCCAAAACGGCGCGTAGGTAGCTGAGCTGCGAGTTTGCCTGCCCGTGATGGTCAGCCGCAACGGGACCACGCCGGGACGGTGCTTCCCCACATCGGCGCGGCCGACTTAGCCGGCCGCTGCGGTACGGTCTGGCGCGGCCAGGTACCTCGCCTGGTTGTAGGGAGTCAGTGAAGCTGTCATTCCCGCGCAGCCTTGTTGTCGTCTGGAGAGCCTGAACGTCCGCTCTCCGGTGCAGGGAAGTTGTCATTTCCCTCATCGGGCGGTGGCTGCGCCGGGACCGGGCTGGTGTGAGAACCCGTTCGCCGGTGTCCCGCCGCCCGCTTCCAGGGGACAGGTTTGGGCGTTCTGCAGCAGCGGGGGCCGGTGCGGCACGGGGTTGCTTCTCCAGTGGGTGGAGGAAGCAGACTGGTGGCATGGAGGACGACGGGCCGTTGCTGTCGATCGGCGAGCTGGCCAGGCGCGCGAGGCTGCCGGTCCGGACCATCCGGTTCTGGTCCGATGCGGGCGTGCTGCCACCGGCGGACCGGACCGAGAGCGGCCGGCGGCTGTATGACACGGCGTGCGTGGCCCGGCTGGAGCTGGTCGTCACGCTGCGCGAGCTGGGGCTGGGCCTGCCGGACGTGCGGCGGGTGCTGGACGGCCAGGCGAGTATCGCCGAGGTCGCCGCCGTCCACCTGGACGCGCTCGACGCGCAGATCCGCGCGCTGCGACTGCACCGCGCGGTGCTGGCCGTCGTGGTCAAGCGCGCGGCCGGCAACGAGGAGATGACCTTGATGAACAAGCTGGCCAGGATGTCGGTGGCCGAGCGCAGGCAGCTGATCGATGACTTCCTGGCCGAGGTGTTCGGGGGGATCAACGGGGCACCTCAGGCCGCGCGCTGGGGCGCGGCCTGGAACCTGCCCGATGACCCCTCGCCCGAGCAGGTCGACGCCTGGGTGGAGCTGGCCGAGATGGTCAGTGACCCGGACTTCCGGCAGCGGATGCGGCAGGTGCAGGACATTGGCAGGCAAGTCGATGCCAGGGACGGGCTGCAGGACTGGCTTGGCTGGGCGCACGAGCACGCCGTGGCTGCGGTGCTGCGGGGGTGCCCGCCGGATTCCGCCGAGGCCGCCCAGGTACTGAACCGCATCCTGGAGCCCGTCCCGGGGGTGCACCCAGTGGACCGCGAGGAGCTGATCGCCGGGCTTGAGGTGGCCACCGATCCGCGGATCGAGCGGTACTGGCAGCTCACGGCCACCATCAACGGATGGCCGCCGTTCCCGTCCCACATGCCGGGAGACCTCTGGCTGCTCGCCGCGCTGCGCGCTCACGGGTAACCGGCAGCAGACGGCGGCATGGCCAGCCAGGCACGCCGCAGGCTCCCGCCCGGATTGAGGGCTCCCCGGCTGCACGTGGCGTGATCCGCTGGTGCCAGCGATCCCGATACGCGCTATCGTGCCGCCAGGTCAGGGACGAGGCTAGGCGGAAGCGGGATCAGCCGGCAGCACGGTGCCCGCCTCGGCCATGCGCAGCACGAGGTCGGTGGCGCCCGCCTTGAGCAGCGTGGTGGTCTCGCTCATGGCGGAGTCGCTGACGCTCACGCGCAGCCGGTAGGTGCCCGGAATCGTGGCGTGGCGCAGCGCTGGGTGCTTCCGGGTCGCGAGGATTCTCTTCTCATGCGGCAGCAGGTACCGGGTCAGTGCCGCCGGAAACGAGTCGCCGTTCTGGCGTTCCTGGCCAGACCTGCCCGTGCCCGTCACTGGCCAGGGATCCGCCATTGACGCGGCACCCGTGATCGACGCCTTCTAGCTACACAACGCTGCCCGGCCGCATCGTTCCCTCGGACAGCTCACGCCAGCCCAGGTCGGCACCCAGCCACCCGAACCGATCGACCTCGCCGGCCACCGGATCCGCCGGAAGCAAGTCCTCGGTGGGCTCACCCACGAGTACTACGTCGCCGCCTTACAATCCCACGCTGCTACGGAAAGGCGCAGGTCACCCACCCGAATCGTATTTCCGAGCCCCACAAGCGGCGGTGTAACCGTGGGGCTGCTGCCTGGGCGCGGTACTGCGCGACGGCGGCCTCGCAGACGGCCCGCACCGGCCAGCCCAGGGCCCGGGCGGCGGCTTCCGCCTCGGCCAACTCTGCCGTGGCCGTTCCGAAGCCCGCGAGGCCATCTGTGGTGCCGGCCACCTTGACCGTAACGACCTGGCTGCTGCCCGGCGGTCCCACTTCCACCTCCACCGACGTCCGGGAGGCGGTCAGCCGGTTCATCCGGGACCAGCGGACGCCGAGCGTCCCGGTGTGGGCGAAAATCGCGGCGGCCACGGCGCGATGGACCGGTTCAGCGCACAGGGCGGTGAGGACCTGGCCCGGGCGGCCGTGCCGGCCGACGATCGGGGTACACCAGCAGTCCCAGGCGCCGGCCGCCCGCACCGCCTGAAGGACCGAAGGCCACAGCCGGGGGTCGAGGTCATCGACTGTGCTCTCGACGACGGTCACGTCGCCCTCGCGCAGGTCCCGCTCCGCGCCGGACGCCCCAATGACCACCCGGGTGATGTTGGGCCGGTCCGGGGTGTCCCGGCCACCGCCGCCGGTGCCCACCGCGCGTACCGTCATGGCTGGAAAGCCGCCCGGTGTGGCCGCCGCCGCGAGCAGGGCCGCGCCGGTCGGGGTGGTGCGCTCACCGGTCAGGTCGCCGCTGGCCAGGTCCAGGCCGGCCGCGGCGGCGATACGGAGGACGGCGGGAGCCGGCACCGGAAGGCGGCCGTGCCGGCTGGTGACGAATCCGCTTCCGGCGGCCAGGGCCGAGCAGCAAACCACCGCACCTGGCCGCAGCAGTCCGAGATCCTCCAGTGCGGCCGCCGATCCCACCACGTCGGCCAGTGAGTCGAACGCACCCACCTCGTGGAAGTGCACGTCTTCGGGTGGCTCGCCGTGCACCGCCCCCTCCGCCTCGGCCAGCAGCCGGAAGACCCGTGTCGCGAGATCCTTCCCGGCCGGGCGGAGGTCACTGGCGCCGACGTGCCTGAGCACGTCGGCGAGGTGCCGTTGGCGGTCAGTCGCCGTCGGCGTGGTGATCACGGCCCGTAGGCACGCGAGGCCGCCCCGGCGGGCGGCCTCGGTCCGCAGCCCGAGACCGGGCACGCCGAGTGAGGCAATGGCTCCGCGCACCCGCTCCGCGTCGGCGCCCGCATCGAGCAGGGCGGCAAGCAGCATGTCGCCGGCCACGCCCGCGGTCGCGTCGATGTAGGCGGCACCCGGCCGGTCCGTCACCGGTGAACCGCGCGGATGATCTTGGCGGCGTGCGCGGCCGCCCCGAACCCGTTGTCGATGTTGACGACGACCAGACCCGGGCTGCACGAGGCGAGCATGCTGGCCGCTGCGGCCAGGCCGCCCGCCGCGACGCCGTAGCCGACACTGGTCGGCACGCCGATCACCGGCGCGCTGACCAGTCCGGCGACCACACTCGGCAGGGCACCGTCCATCCCGGCCACGACCACCACGCACTCGGCGGCGCGCAGGTCGTCCAGCCGGGACAGCAGCCGCCCGAGCCCGGCCACGCCCACGTCGGCGAGGACATCCGCGCGGACGCCCAGCACGGCCAGCGTCGCCGCACATTCCCGGGCCACTTTCAGGTCCGTGGTGCCGGCCGTCACGACCAGCACGTTGCCGCGCACGGGCGGCAGGGTCCCGACCGCGACCGTTCCGGCCACGTGATCGGCGTGTACGGCATCGCCAGGGAAACGGGTGACCGCCCCGTCCAGGACGCCGGCGGGGCAGCGCGTCGCCAGGGCCGGTGCCTCCGGGTCGCGGGCCCGCAACTCGGCCAGAAGCGCGAAGATCTGCTCGGACGTCTTGCCTTCGCCGAAAACCACTTCCGGGACGCCGGTCCGCCGCCGACGATCTACGTCCAGCAGGGCGAACTCGCCCACCGGGACGCCCGCCGCCCCGGCCTCCGTTCCGGGCGGCGCACCGGGCGCCCCCCCGTTCGGCATCCTCGGCGCTCCATTCACCATGCCGACTGCTTTGTTCGGCATGCCAGGTGCCCCAGGCATACCGGGACCCTCAGCCGGCACGGCTGACCGGCGTGATGTCGAGGTTCAGCGAACCAGACCGCAACGGCCGCTCGTCGATCTCCACGCGCTGATATCCAGCCGCCCGGACGCAGGCCAGCACCGCCGCATGCTCGTCCGGGTCCGCCGCCCGCGGCAGGTCCGCCGCGCCGAGCTGCACCCGGCCGAGATCACCGAAATGCCGCACCCGCAGTTCGCGGTAGCCGCGCTGCTTCAGGCTCAGCTCGGCCCGGTCTACCTGCGACAGCACATCGGCGCTGACCGGGGTGCCGTAAGGCAGCCGCGATGCCAGGCAGGGCGACGCGGGCTTGTCCGCACTCGGAACCCCCAGGTGCTGCGCCAGCGCCCGCACCTGGTCCTTCCCCACGGACGCCTCCAGCAGGGGATGCCGGACACCGTGCTCGGCCGCCGCGCGCAGCCCGGGCCGCCAGTCACCCGTGTCGTCGGCGTTGGCGCCGGACAGCACGGCGGCGAATCCCCGGCGCCGGGCCAGCGCGGCCAGCCGGTCGTACAACTCGGATTTGCAGTAGTAGCAGCGGAAGCGGTCGTTGCGCCGGTAGTCGTCGCGCTCCAGCTCGGCCGTGCTGATCAGCTCGTGCCGGACGCCTACGGCCCGGGCCACCGCCCGGGCGCCGTCCAGCTCGCCGGACGCGAGGGCCGGCGAGACGGCGGTGACGGCGAGGGCTTGTTCCCCGAGCGCCCGGGCGGCCAGCGCAGCGACCAGAGAGGAGTCCACCCCGCCGGAGAACGCGATCAGGGCGCTGCCCAATCCGGCCAGACGCTCGGTCAGCTGGCCGGCCAGCGCGTCAAGCTCGTCAGGCACGCCGTTCCCTTCTCATGTCACCCGGGCCCGCGCCGCGGTGATCTGCTCCGGCGTCGGGCCGCCCTGGTCCAGTGCCTGGCAAGCGCGCAGGATTCGCAGGGAATCCGGGCCCGGTAATAGTCAGCCACCCAGGTCACCTCGCACGTCGGGCGCATGGCACGCCATTGCCCACTGCCGGTTTACCCATCGCCAGGCAGCCAATCCCATCCCTGGCCGACCGCCCTCTTGCCGCAGCTGATCATACGATCCGGACTATACGCTTCGGCGCCGGTTGCGCCGACCTGCCGCCGCGATCCGCTGTACTCTCAGATTCAGCTTTCGGCACTTCGGGAGGTCTCGTGCCCATCGAACAGGCAGAGTTCGGCCGCACCGGCCACCAGAGCAGCCGGGTGATCTTCGGAGGGGCGGCTCTCGCGCAGGTCTCCCAGCGGGTCGCGGACGAGACCCTGGATCTCCTGCTCGCCCACGGGGTGAACCATCTGGACGTGGCCTCTGACTACGGCGAGGCGGAGGTGCGCATCCGGCCGTGGCTGCAGCGCGAACCGGGCCGGTTCTTCCTGGCCACCAAGGGCGACGAGCGCACCGCAGCCGGGGCCCGCGAGGAACTGCACCGGTCCCTGGACCGGATGGGCGTCGACCACGTCGACCTCTGGCAGCTGCACTCCCTGGCCGATCCGATCGAGTGGGACACCGCCCTGAGTCCTGGCGGGGCGCTCGAGGCCGCCCTTGAAGCCCGGGAGCAGGGCCTCATCCGCTGGATCGGGGTGACCGGCCACGGCAGCCAGATCGCCGCGACGCACCGCCGCAGTCTCGAGCGGTTCGGCTTTGACTCAGTGCTGCTCCCGTACAACTTCGTCACCATGCAGAACCCGTACTACGCCGGCAACTTCAACGCCCTGTACGAGACCTGCCGCGAGCGGCGCGTCGCGGTGCAGACGATCAAGTCGATCGCGCTGCGCCCCTGGGCGGGCCGACCGCACACCCGGGCGACCTGGTACGAGCCGCTTGAGCAGCAGGACGACATCGATCTGTCCGTGTGGTGGGCGATGAGCCGCCCCGGGGTGTTCCTCGACAGCGTGGGGGACGTGGACGTGCTCCCGAAAGTGCTTGACGCGGCCAGCCGGTTCGCCGGGGCGCCGAGCGACGCGGCGATGAGCGCGCTGGTCGACCGGACGGCGGCCGAGCCGCTGTTCGTCTGACCGGGGTCGCACTGATCACGTCGTCCGCCCTAGTCGCGGCAATTGCGGTCCGTCTTGGCCCGACGCGACAGCAGCGAGATACAGCAACCTATGCGCACTACGGCCACCTTGGACAGGCATCAACACGCACACTGGGCTGCACCGTTTGATCACGACCAGGATCGTGCCCATAGTTTGCATCCAGATGCTCAGCGTTGGCATCCAGATGCTCAGCCTTGCTCCTACGAGTCACACTGCCGCTGGCATCATGCCCGGAGGATGCGGTTGCCCCACGTACTGGTGGGGTTCACCCGGATGAAGTGCGCAGGCACCCCCTCGATCCACGGCTCAAGTCCGGCGCCGATGATCGGCGCGCGCTCGGCCTCGGTATCCAGATGATGCGCCGCTCCCCGCACCAGCACGATCCACCCCTCGCGCGCCTCCAGATCGATCTGGTCGGCCTCTACGGCGACCTGGTACTCGGCGTGCGCGATACCAGTACGTAGGTCTTCATCAAAGAGGGCGGGGTCCCACGTGCCCAAGACAATCGACTCGCCGTCGATCATGTACGTGGTCGGCAGCGCCGTGGGCCCATACCGGCTGTTGTAGACCAGACGCCCCAGACCACCGTTGGCCAGCAGCTGCATGCATTCGGCCTCACTCAAGGGCTCCAGCACACGCCAGGCACTCATTCCGGGGTCGGGCGAAGCAGAACTGCTGGGAGAACTGAGATCGGCTTCATCGTCTGGCATAGCTCCAAACCCTAGTCGCCTGCCCCGGCGATAGCACGCGGGTTCGCCGCAGACGGCACCTGCTCGGCCCGATCGAAATTGACGTCGCGGTCGTGTGCGAGCAAGCGAAGGTTCTTGTGCATGCGATTTGGGCTTCGGTCCACGCGTTTGAGGACGCAACACCCGGCCGCCGCCGTGAGGGGGCACTCGCATGCCGTCAGGCTGAGGATGGCCAGCGCTTCGCACGACGCAGGACCCTTCGCGCGCTTCCTCGACGGCGGAACGTCTGTTATGCGCGACCCGACCGCATCGAGTACGCGCACCATAGCCGCCCAGAGGCGGCTCCGTGCTCGGCTACCACCGGCGAGTTGGTCACTCCGCGATCGGCGTTAGATGCCGCCGCGTGAGTGCCTCGCTCCCGTGGGCGTGCGCGGCGGGGCAGCTGGCGTCGGCCACTGGAATCGTCGCATGTACCCGGTCGGCGGTCGCCAGTCCCTACGCACCGCATCGCGGCACGTCCGGACGTTCAGTCCTCGGATGAGAGCTCGTCCTATTCGAGTGCGCAGAGTGCGAAGCCACAGCCGGCGTCCGGCCGCCGGGTCGGTCAGGACTGCACGAAGGCCAGCAGGTCGGCGTTGATCGTCTCGGCCTGGGTGGTCGGCATGCCGTGCGGGAATCCGTGGTATGTCTTCAGCGTCCCGTTCTGCACGAGCCGCGCGGACAGCG
>JBKQQQ010000644.1:0-4128 GCA_052144275.1 Streptosporangiaceae bacterium | reverse complement strand
GGCTGGCACGTCTCGCTAACCGACCGCGGGCACGGTTTCTCCCTGGCCGGGTTCGAAACGAACACCCAAGGCGTGGCCCTCGGCACCAACGGCTATCTGTGGATAACCCGCAACGCAGGCACCAGCTGGAGCCGGATCACCGTCTAACGGACGCCCGCTGTGGTCCCTCACGGCTCACTCGAGCAGCGCCGTGAGAGTTACTCACGGACCAGCCTCATCTGACCCGGACAGGGTCGAGCGCCGGTAGCTATTCAGCAAGCGTCAGCGACGTGATGTGACGGGTCCGGTGGGTGCTGGCTTATCCGGCGGGTTCGAGGCCGGGCGGGAGCCAGGGGTGGCCGTTGAAGAGGTCGCGGAGGGCGTCGAGTTTGCTGATGCCCCATTTGGCGGCGGTGGACAGGTAGGACTGGACGAGGGCGAATTCGGCGAGTCCTTCGAGTGTTCGCCAGCAGCCTCCTGATCCGCGCTGCTGTACTTTGACGGGCCGGATTGTCCGCTCGGCTTCGTTGTTGGAGAAGATGTCGAGGTCAGGGCGGGTGGCGAACCGCAGGATCATGTCCTCGAAGGCGAGGAACCGGCGGGCGAGGCGGCGGGCGTCCTTCGCGGTGGCGGTGCGCCGGTAGAGGTTGGCGGCCAGGCCGGCTGTGGCCAGTGCCCGGTAGCGGCCGACCAGGTCGTCCAGGATGGCGGCGTCCAGCACGGACTGGCCGGCGAGGCGGGCGGCCGCGGCGGCGTCGCGGGCCTCGGTCAGCAGGGCGGCCATCAGGGATGCCCATTCCTGCTGGGATGGCTCGAAGTCGTACAGGCCCTTCAGGTCCCGGAGCAGGTGAACTCCGCACCATGCGTGCAGGGCGCTGGTCAGGTGCCCGTAGCCGGCGTAGCCGTCGCGGACGATGACGCCCTCGTAGCCGGGAAGGACCTGGCCGGAGTCGATCGCGTCCGCTGACCGGTCACCGGTGTGCATGCAGGTGAGGTACCGGGTGCAGGCCAGGTGCACGTACCGGGTCCCGCCCGCCGTCCGGGCCGGGGTCTCATCGGCGTGGACCGCCGCCGCTTCCTTCAGCAGCTCCCGGACCCGGTCCATGAACCCGCTGGCCTCGACCAGCCCGGCGGCCCGGCCGCGGATCCCGGCCATCCACCCGGTGGAGACCGCGATCCCGGCGAGCTGGCACAGCAGCAGCGTCGCCCGGTAGATAGGTATGTGGTGGCCGCTGACCAGGTTCGCGGCCTGCGCGGAGGTCTCCGGCCCGTAACTGGCCCGCGCCCGCACGTGCGCCGGCAGCTCACCGACGCTGGTCTGCCCGCAGCCCGCGCATTCCTTCGCCTGCGCCACGTATTCGGTGACCTTCGGCGCCGGCGCCGGCTCGATATCAGTGACCTGATGACGGCGCGATGCCGTGACCGGCGCCCCGGCCAGATCCGCGCCGCACCCGCGGCACGCCGCCGGCGGGCACTCGATCGTGTCATCCGGGTTATCAACCAGGTTCATCGTCGTCCCGGGCTCGCCCGGCTGCTTGCCCGGCCGCCGTTTCCCCCGCTCGCGCAGCGAACGGTCGCCTTTTTTCTTATACGGGTTATCAGAAGAAGGGGGCCGCGACGACGTGGACGAGTCCCTGCCGGCCTGCCGCTCCAGCTCGCCCACCCTGGCCGAGAGCCGCTCGACCTGCGCGGTCAGCAGCCCGGCCTGCTCAGTCAGCTCGCCGATCAGCCGGTACGCCTCAGCCAGCCGCACCGCCAGCTCGGCGGCAGGCAGAGCGGACAGCTCCTCCGCTGAGGGCACGCCAGGCACACCGGTCACACCTGGCAATGATCACCATTCCGGCCAGCCAATCAACAACCAGCCCGGCGTGTCGCCACCCCGCAATGCCGGGGAGTTAAGCGTTTCCCCGCTCGGCTGGTCTGACCACCCGCTAGCCTGCCCGCATGGCAGACCTGGGGCCCGTCGCCTGGCCGCCTGAGCCGATCAGGACCGAGCGGCTCGTGCTCCGTGAGCCCGAGGCCCGGGACCGTGCCGCATACATCGAGCTGCTGGCCTCGCCAGAGGTGCACGCCTACCTCGGCGGTCCCCGCCCGCGTGACGAGCTTGAGCGCGAGACGCCTGAGGTGCCCGAGCGGCGCCCCGGGCATTTCGTGGTCGATCTCGACGGGGCGATGATCGGCCAGATCCTGCTCAGGAGGAACGCGCTGATACGCCCGGCAGCTGCCGGGAAGGCCGATCTTGGCTACCTGTTCCTGCCGGAGGCGTGGGGATGCGGGTACGCCGCCGAGGCGTGCGCGGCGGCACTCGGCTGGTTCGCCGGCGCGCTTCCCGGCGAGCCGGTGGTCCTCGCCACCCAGACCGCCAACGTCCGCTCGATGCGCCTCGCGGCGAAGCTGGGGTTCACCGAGGCAGAGCGGTTCGAGGCATGGGGTGCCGAGCAGTGGTTCGGCGTGTGGTCCCCGGTCACGCCGTCCGATTGAGTTCGTGCTCACAGGGACCTTCCGCTGCCATGTCAGCCGAACCCGCAAAGCCCGCCGAACCGCTTGACCACACACCAGAACGCCTAACTCCCTGGCATTGCGCCACCCGGCGCCCAGCCCGGCAGCACCCCGCAGAACCACCTGCCACCCCGCGAGCCAGCCGATCATCCCCGGCCACCAGCAGTTACGCCGCTGGCGCTTGCTGAATAGCTACGTTCGCTGAGCTGAGCACGCTCTTGTGGCAGCGTGGCCTGATCCAGCCGGCCACGCCCGGTCCAGCGAGCCTATGGCGAGCTGAAGGTCATTATGTATGGAATCTGGTAGGCTCCGTGCCACTGCTTTCCGCCCCGCAAACACTGGGCTGGCGGGACCCGCAGCCTTTCGCCGATCACATATCGGGCGCGCTCCTTCTGGCATTCAAGTTCGCAATCATTGCGCCCTTGGTTCGCCTGGGATTTTCTGGATTCCAATTCTTCGAAGCGCAGCGCGGTCGCCTAGTGGTGAAGCGGGAAATACAGCGAGAGGCGGAACTGGCGAAGAAGGCAAAGAAGGGGCCGCAGAAAGGCGAGATGCCGCCGAACCTTAGGTCAAAAATAACGGGCTGGCCTCTCATCTCGCTCGCAATAGCTCTGATAATCGCAGTACCCACGGTGATTCTGCCGAATACAGCATCCCGAATGGATCATTGGTTGGCGCGGCTCCCTCCGGAAGTCAGCATCGGTAATGCTCATCTTCCGCTCGGCTGGCTGCACGCCACACTGCAGATTCTAATCGCAGGCGGCCTCATCGTGACCATCGCAATGGCTATCGTCAGTCTCTACGATGGTGTAAAACCGGATTCGGTCCGTTCCATGCGTGATGCAGCCGTGGCCGTCCTAGCATACTTCTTGTCGCTTGCACTGCTTACCCTCACCGCTGCGGAGATATCACTTGTCCTCATTCATCTAGGCGTGGCAATCTCTCGTCCGGAGATCCCACCCGCTAGCCAGCCAATGGCGGCAGTTAATGCTTATGCCTGGGCGATTGCTGACGAACTGCCGGGTCCCAATATACCGGCGACACTCAATTGGACGCTGCAATACCGGCTTGTTGATCACTGGAGCGAGGTTCTCCTGTTCACATACAAGATTATTTTCTATGCCGTGTTGCTGTTTCCGATGTATCGGGTCGTTCGGGTGTACGTGGAGTGGTCTCGTCGCGAGAATCCTGTAGAGTCTTCACTATCTGCGGCCCTCAAGTACAGGGATCGTCTGCTGGACGTTCAGGCAGCCCTAGACCGGTTGGAGGGGAGGAATGTTACCGTAACGCGCCAGAAGGAATATGGATCGTCTCCTTATCCTGCAAAGCTTGCACTCGATGACCTCGAGTCTGAGCTGGAAGAGGTGCGGTCGCTGTTTGGAGATACCGATGTCACCGGCCATGCAGATGATGCCGAGGTTGCCGCACGTAAACGATTCGAGCGCTTCATGATGAGATCTTATGGTGAGGAATTCACTGTCGCATTGACGAATCCGGACGAACTGCGATTGAGGCTTAATGATGCGATAGTTAAATATTCTCGAAGTGTAACCAGAACACTTCACGATGAGGGAGATAGACAATTTTACCGGACCGAATAGCTATGAGCAGTTCAATACGTCCGTGAACCGTACATCATCCCGAGGGGAA